>JAOACP010000006.1 GCA_026417795.1 Thermanaerothrix sp. | reverse complement strand
ATTCCGTTACGGCGATGGTGAGGATCGCCTTAGCTTAAACGCCGGCAGTTAAGGGTTTTTCTAGGTCCTAGAAAGGGGCGGGAGTCCTCCCGCCCCTTTCTTTATGAAGCCCCCTTTGGTTGTGACGGGCTTAAGAGGTCTTTGGGATTTTGGATTAAAACATCCCCTAGGGCCCGTCTTTTTTGCGCCGGGGGTCTCCTATGCGGCGGGATGTTTTGCTAATATAATTTTTTTAAAAGGACCTGTTCATTTTTTATGCTCCATTTTAAATCAGACCTTAAGGGGAATGGGGTGAGTTGGCGTGGCTTCCGAGGATCGGGACCGGGGTAGGGAAGAGCTGTTGGCGGAGAACCTGGAGCGATTCATAGCGGGCGTAGAGGAGACCTTTAAGGAGCTGGGTCTTGACGCCAAGGGGTCTAGCGTGGACGGCTCCTATCGTTTGGAGGTCTCGAGGGACGGCATGGAGGCCCGGCTGGACCTCTTCCCCCCCATCGGAGGCGGCAAGCCCCTTGATTGGCTTGTGTTGGTGGACGAGCTCTCATCCCAGGGTTTAAGGGGCCTTTTGACCGAGGTCATAGCCGCCGCGGTGGACCGGTGCAACGCCGGGGAGGTGCAAAAGGACGTCCTTGTGGCCAAGGGGGTTCCCCCGCTTCCCCCGAAGGAGGGCAAGGTGGAGATCCTGTTCCCCCTGGGCATGGAGGAGGTGGAGCAGGAGGATGAGAAGCTGCCACTGCACTTGAGGAGGGTCATCAGGGTCAAGACCGTGCGGCCCGGGGACAGGCTTGCGGTATTTCATCCTCCCGTGCCAGGGAGGCCCGGCCAGGACGTTTGGGGCAACGTGGTGGAGGTGCCGGAGGTGAAGGAAGTTCACCTGATGCCCGGCAAGGGGGTGCAGGTGAAGGAGGACGGCAGGACCTTCGTGGCCGCCGCGGAGGGGCAGCCGGTGCTGGACGGGGCGGTGCTTCGGGTGGACCCGGTCTTTGAGATCCGGGGGGACGTGGGGGTGGCCACCGGGAACGTGAGGTTCGATGGCAGCATCGTGGTGCGGGGGAACGTGTCTGCCGGGTTCTCGGTGGAGGCCGGCGTGGACGCGGAGATATTCGGCGGGGTCTTCGACGGAACCGTTAAATGCGGGAGGGACGTGGTTATCCACGGTGGGTTGGTGGGGTCCAGGGCGCTCATGGAGGCGGGGGGCAGCGGGATGGTTCGTTACGTGGAGCAGGGGGCGGTGGTCTGCGACGGTCCTGTAACCGTCGAGAAGTACTCCCTCAACGGCCGCATAAGCTCCGGCGACTTTGTGGTTGTCAAGGGCCGCCGGGGGATAATAGGGGGCCAGGTGCAGGCCCTTAACCGGGTTGACACCACCGTGGCGGGAAGCGAGATGGGGACCAGGACGGTTCTCTCGGTGGGCGTGAGCTTCCGGGTGAGGGAGCAGCTGGTTCACCACAAGAAGACCTTGGCGGAGGTGGTGGCCGCCATATTGAGGGCGGAGAGCTTCGTGAAGGCGGTGCTTCCCAAGGCCGGGGATGTCATGGCCTTAAGGGATGACCTTAAGGAGCGTATCAGGAAGGCCATGGCGGTTTACGACGGTTTGAAGAAGCAGGAGAAGGACTTGAAGACCAAGATAGCCATGTTGGAGAGCCTCCTTGAGTCCTCCAGCGCCAAAGGGGTGGTCCGGGTGAGGGGTGAGGTTTATCCTGGGGTCACGGTGGAGGTGAAAGGGGTGCGCAGGGAGATCAACCAGGTGATGCGTTACGCATCCTTCTACCTGGGGGACGACGGGGAGGTCACCTTTGGGCCTTACAGTTGATCTAGGCGCTGGTGTTCCATGGGGTTGACGAGGACGGTGTTTTAGGGGGTATGGTTTTGATCGAGCGCGACAAATCCCCGGATGGTTTCTACATAAGGGAAGCTGCGGCGGGGGACGGTCCGGAGCTCACCCGCATAGCCTATGCCGCCAAGGCCCATTGGGGGTACGACCCCAAGACCATAGACCAGTGGGCGGGGCCCCTTACGGTGACGGAGGATTACATAAGGGAGAACCCGGTTTTCGTCATGTGCGCCCCCTCGGGGGAGATGGTGGGTTTTTCGTCCCTCCTGTGGGATCAGGATAGATGGGAGCTGGACCACATGTGGGTTGACCCGCCCTACATGGGCATGGGGTTGGGGCGGAGGCTCTTTGAACACGCGGTGGGGGAGGCCCGCCGCAGGGGGGCCTCGTGGGTTTGGATACTGTCCGACCCCTTCGCGGAGGGCTTTTACCTTCACATGGGGGCGAAGCGGATAGGGGACTGGCACACGACGGTTGACGGCCAAGACCGGATAATACCGGTGATGGCATGCTACATGGATTCTTGGGATGAGGATCAGAGGGGTTGAATCATGGAGCTTATGGAGGACGGGGCAGGCGGTTTTTACCCCTGGCAGGAGAGGGCCTACGAGGCCATAAGGGATCGGAACGGGATACTTTCGGCCCCCACCGGCAGCGGCAAGACCTGGGTGGCGTACCGCTGGGCGGGGCTCATGGACCGTGAGGGGCGGGCGAACCTTCCGAAGGGCAGGGTCATATTCACCGCCCCCATAAAGGCCCTGTCCAACGAGAGGTACCTGGACCTTAAGGGCATGGGCTTCGACGTGGGGCTGGAGACCGGGGATTTCAAGAAGAACTCCGACGCCCCGGTGCTTTGCTGCACCCAGGAGATATACACCCTGAAGTACTCGGCAAGACCCAACCAGATGGTGGTGGTGGACGAGTTCCACTTCATCTTCGGGGACTCCGAGCGGGCCAGGGCGTACATAGACGGCATAAGGGGCACCCACCGGGACTCCAGGCTGCTGGTCATGTCCGCCACCTTCGGGAACCCCAGCGCCGTGAAGGAGTACCTGGAGGAGATGGCCCAGAGGGACTTCGTGCTCTTCGAGACCTCCGAACGGGTCACCGACCTGGTGTTCCGCCGCAAGGGGGTGAAGTTCTCCCAGATCCACGACGCTTTGGTGTTCGCCTTCTCCAGGAAGGGGGTTGAGTACACCGCCCGGGAGATAGCCAGGACCCGCAAGCGCATCCCCCGGGAAGACCGGGCCAGGCTCAGGGAGATGGCCCACATACTTGAGGTGGATCAGGTGCCCGACGTGCTGCTGAAGGGCGTGGGCATCTACTACGGCAGCCTCCTGCCCAAGGAGAAGCTGTTGGTGGAGATGGCCTTCAGGGAACGGGTTTTGGACGTGGTGGTGGGCACCGACGCTTTATCCCTTGGGGTGAACCTGCCGGCGGAGACCGTGGTGTTCGCCCAGATGGCCAAGTACTTCGACGGTCCCTTGAGCAAGAACGAGTTCCTCCAGATGGCGGGTCGGGCGGGGCGGAGGGGTTTCTTCGAGACCGGCTACGTGACCTTCATACCAAAGAGCCGCTGCGAACACCCGGACTACGACACCGAGCGGCTTTACATGAAGCTGCTCGTAGCTCCAAAGGAGCCCGCCAGGATAGAGGTGCGCCCCTCGGTGGGGATGCTTCTTAGGAAGGAGCGCACCTACGAGGAGGAGGCCAGGGTGGTGGCGTCGTGCTCTTTACCCAAGCGGGAGTACGAGTCGGTGCTAGGTGAGATCCAGGAGACCATGTACCTCATAAACAGGACCGTGAACTTCGTGAAGGATCCCAAGGCCCGCCGGAGGCTCAAACGGGCCTTAGGCGACCTTTGGTTCGACGAGATGTCCGTCACCGCCAACATAGCGGCGGCTCATCTGTTCGTAAAGCACGGGACGCCCCACGCCCTTGACCTGGCGGAGGCGCTGCGCCGGGAGGAGAGGAACTACCTGCAGGCGCTGCTTAAGGTTAAGCGCTACGCCAACCGCCTGCCGGAGGGCTACTCCATAGAGGGCCTTGACCAGGTGGACAGGGAGATAAACGCCATAGACTCCACGGTGTTTGGCTTTGAGGAGAAGATAGGGCAGCTAAAGGTGTCCGAGGAGGCCTGGGACTTCGAGGAGTGAGGCTTTTCAGGCCCGGTCCCTGTGGCGTTCCGCAAGACGCTTTAAGACCCGGTTAAGCGGGATATCCCGGCTTTTAAGGGCCACCAGAAGGTGGTAAAGGAGGTCCGCCGCCTCCTCCACGGCCCTTTCGGCGTCCCCCGTTGCCAGGGCTATGGCGGTCTCAACCGCCTCCTCCCCCACCTTTTGGGCCGCCCTTTGAGGGCCCGCCTCGAGAAGCCTTCGGGTGTAGCTCGTCTCGTCCTCCCCAAAGGCCCTTTCGGCTATGACCTCCTCCAGGCGGTGCAGGAAGAGGCACTCCTCCCCGCCCTGGCCGAAAAGTACCCGGTGGAAGCACGAGCTCTCGCCAGTGTGGCAGGCGGGGCCCGATTCCTCCACCAGGTACATCACCGCGTCCCCGTCGCAGTCCACCCGCACCTCCAAGACCTTCATCACGTTGCCGCTGGTCTTCCCCTTGTGCCATAGTTCGTCCCTTGAGCGGCTGTAGAACCATGCCTCGCCGCCCTTTAAGGTCCTCTCCAGGGCCTCTTGGTTTGCGTAGGCCAGCATGAGGAGCCTTCCGCTTCTTACGCTCTGTACCGCCACGGGGATGAGCCCCCTTCGGTCGAACTTAAGCTTTACGTCCTCCACCCTGCTCCCCTCCCGGCGATGCAAGTCTTAAAAACATAATTAAAAAATCAAAAAAAGAAAAATCAAATCCTGACCGGTACTCCAAGCCCCTTTAGCATGTCCTTCAGCTCCGGTATCTTTATGGCGCCGTAGTGGAACACCGATGCCGCCAAGAGCCCGTCGGCCCCCGCCTCGGCGGCCTCGGCGAAGTGCTTAGGCGTCCCCGCCCCGCCGGAGGCTATTATGGGAAGCTTCGTGGCCTCCCTGGCCAGGCGGATCATCTCAAGGTCGTAGCCCTGGGCGGTGCCGTCCCTGTCTATGGAGGTGAGCAGCACCTCCCCGGCGCCTAGGCCCTCAAGACGGGAGACCCATTCCGCCATGTCCATCCCGGTGTCCTCTCGCCCTCCTTTTATGAAAACCCGGAAGCCGCCTTGGGTCCTTTTGGCGTCCACCGCCACCACCACCGCCTGGCTGCCAAGCCTTAGGGCGCAGCGGCCTATGAGGCCCGGGTCCATCACGGCGGCGCTGTTGACGCTTATCTTGTCCGCCCCAAGGCGGACCAGTTCCACCGCCTGGTCCTCGCTTGATATGCCGCCTCCTACGCTGAAGGGTATGGTCATGACCTTGGCCACGTTGAGAACCCACTCCAGCCTGGTGCTCCTGGCCTCGTAGGAGGCGGTGATGTCCAGGAACACCAGCTCGTCCGCCCCTTCAAGGCAGTACCTTTCCCCCATCTCCGCCGGGTCCCCCGAGTCCTTAAGGCCCTCGAAGCCAACCCCCTTGACCACCCGGCCGTCCTTCACGTCAAGGCAAGGGATTATCCTGATCATCCCCATTTGAGCACCTCCATCGCCTCCCGTATGTCAAGGCCACCTTCGTAAAGGGCCTTTCCCGCCACGGCGCCCACGGCCCCGCAGGCCTTGAGGGCCTTAAGGTCCTTTGGGTCCCTTATGCCTCCCGCGGCGATGACCTGGTGCCTTTGGCATATCCTGCTGTAGGTGTTAAGGTCCGGCCCTTCCAAGGTCCCGTCCCTTTCCGCACAGGTGACTAGGAATAGGGACACCCCCTGGGCGGACAGATCCTCCAGGGCCCGGTCCACGGTTATGTCGGTCTCCTGGGTCCATCCCCTTACGCAGACCTTGCCGCCCCGGTGGTCCACCGCCGCCACCAGGGCTTCCCCCAGGGCCTTTGAGAAGTCCTCCGGCGCCTTGGAGGCGTCGAAGAGGGCGCTTCCAACCATTACCCGGTCCGCCCCGGCGTCAAGGGCTCTTAAGCACCAATCCACGGACCTCAAGCCCCCGCCGAACTGCACCTTGAGCCCAAGGGACTTGAGGGCCCTCAGGGCCTTTAGGTGTTTCGGCTCCCCCATCTTTGCCCCCTCCAGGTCCACCACGTGAACCCACTGGGCCCCATCCCGAAGGAACCTCTCCCCCAGGGAGGAAAGATCCAGTGGATATATGGTTGCCCTTTCGAACCGCCCTTCGGTGAGCCGCACCACGTTGCCTCCGTAAAGGTCTACGGCGGGGATCAGCTCCAACCTCCTGCCACCTCCTTGATGACGTTCTCCAAAAGCCTAAGCCCCCCCTGTCCGCTCCGTTCCGGGTGGAACTGAAACCCCATGGCGCTGCCCCGTCTTGCGGCGGCCACGAAACCTTGGGAGCCTTCGGGGGCGCATGATCCCCAGATGTCCTCCGATTCAACGCAGCAGTAGCGGTGCACGAAGTAGAAGGCGCCATCGTCGGCGGGGGGTGAGTGGAGCCAGCTCACCCGCTCCCATCCCATGTGGATGAGCCGCCGCCCCCGGAAGGGCTCCACGGTGCCACGGAATATCCCAAGCCCCCGGTTGTCCCCGTCCTCCAGGCTCCTTTGGAACATGAGCTGCATGCCAAGGCATATGCCTATGAGGGGCAGCCCCGATTCAACCCAGTCCAGGAGCCCTATGCTCCATCGGGATTCCTCAAGCCATCTGGAAGCGGCGCCGAAGGAGCCCACGCCTGGGAGGAACAGAACCCCTACGTCCCGGGGCTTAGCTTCTTCGGGGGTTGCCAGCACCCGGGAGTCAAATCCTATCCTTGAGAGGGCCCTTTGAAGGTTTGCCAGGTTGCCCGCCCGGTAGTCCACGATCCCTATCAAACCTCCGTCACCCCCTTGGTGCTCATGTTGCGTCCGGGCTTCAAGGCCTCACCCAGGGCCCTGCCCACGGCCTTGAAGCACGCCTCCACCCCGTGGTGCAGGTTGGAGCACTTAAGCACGTCCAAATGCAGGGTCATGCGAGCTTCCACCGCCAGGGCCCGGAAGAACTCGAAGGTGAGCTCCGAGTCGAAGGCCCCGATCCTGCCCCTGGGGAGGGGGCCTGAGAAGTAAGCCCCGGGTCTTCCCGAGAGGTCCACCGCCGCCCTTACCAGCGACTCGTCCATGGGAAGCACGCACCAGCCGTAGCGGCGTCGGGGCTTTGCGGGCCATACCTTCAAGAGGCACTGGCCCATGACGATCCCCACGTCCTCCGTAAGGTGGTGCATGTCCACCTGGGTGTCCCCTTCGGCGCCGCCTAGGAGGTCCATGGGGCAGTTTAGGCACAGGGCCTCCAGCATGTGGGTGAGAAACGAGCGTTCCATTTCCGCCTCAAAGCGGCCTTCCCCCGGGTGCTTGAGGGTCAACGCCACCCGGGTCTCCCGGGTGGTCCGTTCCACCGACGCTATCATAGGCCCTTCACTCCTTTTCTTATGGCCCTTAGGGTTTGGCTTATCTCGCCCCAGCGGGTTTCAAGGGCGCCGGGGTGTCCTATGAGGCGTACGGTCACGGGGAATATCTGCTCCAGCTCCACCAGGCCGTTGGCCCTTAGGGTGGAGCCGGTCTGGACTATGTCCATTATGATGTCCGATATGCCAAGCGCCGGGGCTATCTCCACGGAGCCGTGCATGGGCACCGTAAGCGCCTTCATCCCCCTCTCGGGGAGCACCTTTTCCGCGGTGTTTACGTACTTGGTGGCCACCTTAAGCTGCCTCGTCCCATGGGGGTTTATGAGCAGCTCCCGGGCGGAAGGAGGCCCCGCCAGGACCATGCGGCAGCGGCAAAGCCCCGTGTCCAGCATGTCCGCCACCCGGGCGCCGGATTCAAGGATCACGTCGTAGCCCGCAAGGCCCAGCTGGGCGAAGCCCATGTGCACCATGGTGGGCACGTCCTGGGGCTTCACCAGGATGAGCCTGAGGCGTTCGGTTAGTATCTCCAGCTCCCTTTGATCCCCCTTGAGGTCTTGAGGAGCAAGGCGGGATCTCTTCAGCAGGCTTACGCAGTCCTGCAGGGATCTTCCGGTGGGAAGCGCCAGGGTGAGCATCAGGACCTCTCCTCCTCTTCCTCGAAGAAGCGGCTTACGGTGCTCCTCCGCAGGTCCTTCAGGTTCAGCGCCAGGCCCGCGGAGGGATCCAGCCACCAGGTCATCCCCTTTATCCTGGCGGCCTCCATGGACTGCTGGGGGCGATGGTGCCAGCTGACCTCGAAGGGTATGTCCCGCCCGCTCAAGCGGCGGGTGAACTCCAGGGCCGTGAATGGGGGCAGCGGGGCGCACCACACCATCGCCAAAGGGGGCCTCATCTTAAGGGACGAGGCTTGCCCCGCGGCCTTGAGGTCTATGGAGAACCCCACCGCCTGCCCCATGACGCCGCATCTCTTGAGGAGCCCATCGTAGCGGCCGCCGCCTCCCAGGGGCATGCCAGAGGGGGTGTAGAAGTCGAAGACCGGTCCGCTGTAGTAGTCCGGGTTCCTGGTGAGGGACAGGTCCAGCGTCAGGTTTATGCCGCACTGGCTTGCGAAGTCCCAGAGCCGTTTTATCTCAAGGTAAGCCCGGTCGTTCCGGACCTGGTACATCTCCCCCAGGTGGTCCAGCACCTCCTCGCCGCCCCGTAGATCCGGTATGGCCTTGAGGTGCTCCCATTGGGGCCCCAGGCGGTCCAGCGTCTTACCGTAGGCGGTGAAGTCCTTTCGTTTGAGGCACCCCGTAAGGGACCGGGCGGTCTCCCTGGGGAGCCCCTTGAAGATCCTTGATATGAGCCACGGGCTGCCCAGGGCGAACACCGGGGATTGGATTCCCATCCGGGTCATGGCCAGGTTCGCGAGGAACAGGGCCTCGCAGTCCGCCCCCTCCCCGTCCCAGCCGATTATCTCCGCCCCAAGCTGGTAGGACTCGAACTCCTCCCCCGGGGGTTCCGGCTTCCTGTAGGCCCTCTCGGCGTAGCAGATCCTCAAGGGCCGCTCCTCAGGGGCCTTCTGGCGCACTAGCTTCAGCACCGCCGATATGGTGACGTCGAAGTTCAGGGCGCAGGCTTCCCCGTGGGGGGAGGTGAGGGCTATGATGGAGGCTCCCTTGGAGGGTTCCAGGATCTCCATGAGGCTGTCCAGCCGCTGGAGGGAGGGGGTGCACACGGGCCTGTAGCCGTGGCTTATGAGGGCCTGGATGCCCCTGTTTCTGCACAGCTCCATGGAGAAGGCCAGGTCTTCGTGAGGGTCAAGGCATCCCTTCGGGGGTCTCATGGCCGGACACCTCCGCCTCTGGCGAGGTTCCCGGCAGGGCAACGGGGTTTTTCATGGCTGCTACCTCCATCGTGTTAGCGTGATGAATTATCATCCCAAAACGTGGGCTCCATGTTATCATGGTGTCCTCGGAAATGCAACGGAGGTGTTCGAACATGGTGGACGGGATAATCTTCGACGTGGACGGTACCCTGGTGGACGTGAGGGACTCTTACCCTCGGGTGATCCGGCGGGCCATCGGGTGGGGATGGGAGGCCTTGGGCGGGGTGGTGGACTGCGAGGCCTATACGGAGGAGCACGAAAGGGCCACCAAGGGGCATCGGGCTTTCAACGACGACTACGACATCCCCTGGGCCATGCTCTGCATGGCAAGCCGTAAGGGGACGGGGAGCCTCAAGGAGGCATTCCCCACCCCTGAGGAGTGGAGGAGGGAATTGACCTTATTTGACGGAGACGATCCGGTGGAGTGGGTGCTCAGCCGGTTCGGGGAGCCGGACCCGGGGTTCCCCTTCCGGGATGGGGTAAGGGCCTTCTGCGACAGGCTCTACGTGGAGGGCGTAGACTGCGAGCCCTACTACACCTATGAGAGGCCGTTGATAAAGCGCTCCTACAAGGACATACCCCTGCCGGTGGGCATATACACCGGCAGGCCCTGGAGGGAGCTGGACCTGGCCTTGAAGCTCCTTGGGTGGGAGGACTTCCCAAGGGACCTTGTGGTGCCCCTTGACTCCGGGATAGTGAAGCCCTCCCCCCTTGGCCTTGAGGTCCTTTGCGACAGGCTTGGGATCTCAAACCCCGCCTTCTTCGGCGACGCAGAGAGCGACAGGGCCTCCCTGGAGGCCTTCGGCCGCGGTGTCTTCGTGGCCGTGGGGAGCTGGGCCCAGGGGGCGCGCCTTAGGTTCCCCTCCGTGGAGGAGGGCCTTGACTGGGTGTTGGGGGGTGGCGCGTCATGACGGTGGTGATAAAGCGCTCCCTTTCGTCCCTTGAGCCCTACGATCCCGGCCCCTCTCCCAGGGACTTGTCCCGTTCCATCGGAAGGCCGGTCGTACCTCTTAACGCCAACGAAAGCCCCTTCGGACACTCTAGGATGGCGGAAGGGCGGATACTTAAGGCCCTTGAGGAGGGCCTTAACCGCTACCCAGACCCCTTGGCCCTGGAGCTGAGGCAGGCATTGTCCCGCCATTGGGGGCTTCCGGAGGACTGCTTCCTGGTGGACAACGGCCTGGACGGGGTCATAACCCTGCTGGGGGTCACCTTCCTTGAGGAGGGGGATCAGGTGCTGCACGGGAAGCTCACCTTCTCGGTGTACCGCTCCCTGGCGGAAAGGTTTGGCGCCAGGTCCGTGGAGGTGCCCATGAAGGAGGACTGGTCGCTGGACCTTGAGGGATTCGCGGAGCGCATAACCCCACGGACAAAGCTGGTGTTCCTCTGCAACCCCAACAATCCCACGGGCACCGCCTTTCCTCAGCGGGAGCTGGAGGATTTCCTAAGGTCGGTGCCACCCCATGTCCTGGTGGTCTGCGACGAGGCCTACGGTGACTTCGCGGACCTTCCGGACTTCCCAAGGACCGCGGAGATGATAGCCCAACGGGACAACCTGGTGATGCTCCGCACCTTCTCCAAGGCCTACGGCCTTGCGGGGCTGAGGGTGGGCTATGTGGCGGGGCCTCAACAGATCATATCCCACATGAGGAGGGCCAAGGAGCCCTACTCGGTGAACGCCCTTGCGCTGGCGGGGGCCCTGGGGGCCCTTGAGGACCATGGGTTCCTCCGGTCCGTGGTGGAACAGCTGTCAAAGGGCCGGGAGGAGCTTCAAAGGGGCTTGTCCGCCATGGGCGTGAGCTTCGTAAGATCCCATGGGAACTTCGTGTTCATACCGCTTGGGAACTGCTCCCATAGGGTGTTCCTGGGACTCATGGAAAGGGGCATAATGGTAAGACACTACGGGTCCCCGGGGGCCATAAGGGTCACCGTGGGACGGCCTGAGGAGAACCGGGCCTTCCTCAAGGCCATGGGGGAGGTCCTGGAGGAGGTGAGGGAGCGTTGAGCGGTGGAAGGGATTTCGCGCCACCCCAAAAACCACCCGCAAAGGTGAAGGATCGGGGGCTTGTATCCCTTGTAACCTCCGGCAAGGGGGCTTACAACGCCAAGGAGGGGCGGCTTCTGCTCCTGCCCAGGGGCCTTTCGGAGCGCCGAGCTCTCATGGGGGCCCTGGAGGGGTGGATCGCCTCCATGGGAGGGGTTCTGTGCGGAGGCGCAAGGACCTTTCAGCACCTTAAGAGCCTGGCGGAGCGGTACATGAAAGACCATGGGCTTGAGATATGGGGCTCCGTGGGGGAGGAGCTGTGCCTTGGGGCGGTTTTCAGCCCTAAGGAACAGCAGGTTCCGGCCCCTCCCTTTGGGTGGCTGAAGCAGGTTCCCGAGGTCTTCGAAGGCGGATACCGGGTGCTTTGGGCCGTACCCTCCGATCCTTGGGCCATGAACTGCGTGGACGCCCTGCAGTGTGGGTCCTGCGGGGGGCTCTTCTCAAGGAATCATCCGTTCCCGAGCGGTGATGAGGAGCCTTCGGCCCTTCCCGCCCATGGGCCGGCCCCGGAGGAGGTCCACACCCCCGCCGTGTCCACCATAGAGGACCTGTGCTCGTTTTTAAACGTTAAGCCCGAGGACACCATAAAGACCGTGGCGGTGATGGACCAGGGGGGAGGGCAGGTGGCGGCGCTTCTCATCCCAGGGCACATGAACCTGTCATATCCCAAGGCCTCAAGGGCCCTAAAGTTCAAGGCCCAGATGGCCTCCGACGAGGCGGTGCGCCAGGTCTTCGGGGACTGCGCCGGTTTCCTGGGCCCCGTTGGAATCCCAGGGACGGTGGCTATAATAGCCCATGACTCCCTCAAGGTCCCCCGTCCCATGGTGGCGGGGGCTAACCGGCGGGACAGGCACCTTATCAACCTGGTGCCCCTGAGGGACTTCACCCCCGCCTTCGCGGACCTGGCGTCTCTGTCTGAGAGGGACCTATGCCCTTCCTGCGGCGGGCCCCTTGAGGGACGACATGTGAGGCTGGTGGGGGAGTGGGTGGTCCCCGACGACCCGGGGGACTTGAGCTTCCCGTGCTCCTCCCGGGAGGGGCGTACCGAGTACCGGCCCGCGGCGCTGTTCAAGGTGGACCTTGAGGCACTTCACCTGGCATTGGAGGAGATGGGAGTTGGAATTGTTTGAGCTTTTGACCCCCCCGGACCGGGGGCTTTTCTTCAGCAAGCAGGACCCCAAGGACCCCCGGATGGGGGAGCTGGTGGTGCCGGTGACCGAGGGGGACGTGGGGGCCTTCGACGTGGTGTTGGTGGGCATGCCGGAGGATCGGGGCGTGACCGCCAACAGGGGCCGTCCCGGGGCGAGGCTTGCGCCGGACGCCGTGAGGGGGGCTTTCTACCGATTCACCCCCGGGTTCGGTCCCTCCCTTGGGGAGCTCAAGATAGGGGACTTGGGCAACGTGAAGGTGGATGGCCTGTCCCTGGAGGAGGCCCACGACGCCCTTCGCAGGGTGGTGCGGTGGGTTATCTCCAGCGGGGCGCTGCCCATAGTCATAGGGGGAGGACACGACAACAGCTACCCGGGCCTTTTGGGCCTGGCGGAGGGGCTTGGGCTTGGGGAGGGGGAGCTGGGGGTTGTCAACGTGGACCAGCACCTGGATGTGAGGGATCTCTCCTGGGGGGGCATCACCAGCGGAACTCCCTTCTACCGTTCGTTGGAGGAGATGCCCACGAGGTCCCTCAACCCAAGGAACTTCGTGGAGTACGCCATTCAGGAGGCCCATAACTCACCCTACTACTACGACTGGCTATCCGAGAGGCACGCCACGGTGATGACCTTTGACGAGATCCAGGGGCGTCCCATGGAGACCTTCATAAAGGCCCTGCAGATAGCCGGTCGCGGCACCCGGGCCATCGCGGTGTCGGTGGACATCGACTCCGTGAGGAGCACCGACGCCCCAGGAGCTTCCGCGGTGTCCCCCAACGGCCTCTCGTCCCACGAGCTCAACAAGGTGGCGTACCTGGCGGGCCGAAGCTACAAGGTCAAGTACCTGGACATAATGGAGATAAGCCCGCCCCTGGACCAGGACCAGAGGACCGCCTCCCTGGGGGCCGACGTCATATTCCGTTTCCTAAAGGGCATGTGCGAGCGCCGATGAGCTCCCTGGAGGCCCGCCTCATAGGCCCCTTCCGCATATACAGGGACGGCGCGGAGACGGTGCTCCCGTTCAAGAAGGCCTACGGCCTTTTAGCTTACGTCTTGGTCAACCGAAGGGTCCAGCGGGCCCGCCTTGAGGAGCTATTCTGGGGCGACTTCGACCGGCCCCGGGCTTCAGGGAGCCTTAGGAACGCCCTTTACGAGTTAAAAAGGTACCTGTCCGATGGGGCCATCCGGACCGACAGGCTGTGGGTCATCCGGGGAGATGGTTGGAACGTGGACCTGGATTTGCTCGTGGAAGGCGCGTTTTCCCAGGTTCCACAGGGGGATTTCCTGGAGGGTTTGAGCCTTCCGGACTGTCCCGCCTTCGAGGAATGGGTGGAGTCCATGAGGATGGACGTGGCGGAGCGGGTCAGGCGGTCCCTTTTGAGGGGGCCTTGGGATGCGGAGCGCCTTTCGGAGCTTTGGGGCCTCTTCAACCGGGCCCCTTGCGACGAGGAGCTGGCCTTGGGGTTGATGGACTGTCTTGCCCACTTGGGCCGCCCCGGGGAGGCCCTCAGGACCTTTGCCCGTCTTAAGAGGGCGCTGAACGAGGAGGGGGAGGAGCCCTCCCAGGAGGCGGTTCATCTAAAGGATCGGCTGGTGGGCCTCATGATGGAGAGGTCAAACCTGGTGGGAAGGGGCTTGGAGCTCAGGAGGGTTTTGGAGTTCGCCGGCTCTTCGGGCCCGGCGGCCCTTTGGGTGTTCGGCCAGGCGGGGGTTGGCAAGACAAGCTTCGCAAGGGAGCTCGCCCGGCTTTGCGGGGTGCCCTCCCTGTGGGCCAGGCCCGTGATGGGCAAGCTCCCCCTTTGGCCCTTCGAGGACCTCCTGAGAGGTCTGGTGGCCAAGGGACTCATGGACGGGGAGGCCTCTTCGTCTCCGCTCTTCCTGCGGCTCGGGCAGGTGTTCCCCTCCCTGGGGGTTAGGGCGTCGGACTTCCAGCCGGTGGACTCCCGTTCCATAGGGGCCATGGTGTTTCACCTGTTGAGCACGGTCTGCCGCCGGAGCTTTGGGCTTTGGGTCTTCTTCGACGACCTCCACCGGTTCGACGAGGCCTCAATGGACGCTCTGGAGGGCTTTTTGGGCTCCATGGATTCCCGCTGCGGAATTAGGGTTGGGCTCATCTCCCGTCCCCGGGCGGGTTCCATGGGGCGGCTTCTAAGGTCCCTCATGATGAGGGGGGATTTGAAGGTCCTTGAGATGGAGCTTGAGCCCCTAAGCCAGGAGGACACCGGTGAGCTGTTCAGAAGGCTTTCCCGCAGGACCTTGGGGGAGGCGGAGCTATTGGACCTATACGACAGGACCTGCGGGGTGCCCCTCTTCGTGGAGGAGGCCGCCAAGGGGCCTTCCATCGGGGGCCAGACTTTCGTGGGGGCCGTGGAGGGCCTCATGGGGGAGCTCTCTGGGGACGAGTGGTCCGTGATGGAGGCATTGGCGGTCCTTGACGGTCCGGTGGGGCTTGAGGAGCTCAAGGCAATCGCCTTGCCGGGCCGTGAAGGGTTCCCTTTCCTTAAGGTACTTAACTCCCTTGAGGGCCTTAGGCTCATCCGGGTGGAGGAAGGCCCCGACGGGCCGGCGGTGGACGTGTACCACGGCCTCTTCAGGGAGTGCATATACCTGTCCATGGAGGCATCCAGGAGGATGGAACTCCATGCCATGGCCGGCGAAGCCTTTCGCTCCAAGGAGGATCCTTTCTCCTCCATGAGGGCCGCCCACCACATGAGGAAGGGGGGCAACCTGCGGGGGGAGATCGAGGTGCGCCTTAGGGACCTGGAGCGCCACATGGAGCTTCACTACGAGCTCTTCCCTCTTCTCCCGGACCATCTGCTGGGGCCCTCGAGCTTCTACGGCGCCAGGGAGGCCACGGAGGAGATGCTGGAGGAGTGCCGGTCCCTCATGTCCGCCATCGGCGCCGGGGATGACCTGGCCTCCCGCTACATGATGCTGAAGGGCGGGTTCCTCCTCTGGTGGGGAGAGTACCACCGGGGGCTTGGGATGACCTCCCGGGGGGCTGAGATGGCCTTGAGGGCCGGGGATCTGGACGTGCTGGCTGGGTGCTTGAGGCGCCTTGGGTACTTCTACATACAGGTGGAGGACCCCGCAATGCTTGAGGAGACGGCCCTCAAGCTGCGGGACATCAAGGCCCGGCTGCCCCTTAAGGGGCTGTCCCTTAGGTTCATGGGGCTTTCCAGGATGTTCTCCGGGCGCCTTGGGGAGGCACTCAGGCTCTTTGAGGCCTCCGCCGGGGAGTTTGAGATGTTGTCGGAGATGGGCGTCCCCCACGAGCTCAATCGCTTGGCGGCTGGGATCTACGGTGGAGAGTGCCTGTTCCTGCTTGGCAGATTGGATGAGGGGATCGCAAGGGTCATGGAATGCTTGGGATCGGTGAGGTCCAGGGGCTTCATGAGGGTCGAGCCCTTCGTCCTTTCCGTTTTGGCGAGGCTTAAGTACCTGGCGGGGGACCTGGAGGGGGCCTTCGCTCACGCGGAGGAGGCCTTGGGGATCTTCTCTTCCATGCCGTGGGTGAGAGACGACGGGCCGGTCCTCGCGGTGGCGGCCCTTCACCGGGGGCTTCAGGGAAGGATGGAGGAGGCCGCCGGGTTGATGCGCCGGGCGGTTAACGCCCTTTCCATAGGCAAGCCCTCTTGGAGGGTCTTCGTGGAGGAGCTGCGGCGCCGTATGGGGTCCGCCGGCGGGTTTTGACCCCCGTATCGCCAAGGTCCTTAGCTGCGGCGGTTTTGGCAGGGGCCCCATGGGCGCCGGAGCCCCTGCGGTTGCGCCGCTTTCCCCTAGGGCTGGTAGGACAGGACCGCCTCGCCGGCCTTCACTGGCCCTTCCTTGAGCACCCGAAAGGCCTGTCCTGTGGTTATGACCACCGGGGACAGGATGGACGGCGCCTTGGACCTCACCGTATCAAGGTCGAACCTTATCACCGGCTCACCGGCGCTCACCCGGTCCCCCTGGTTTTTTAGGGCCTCAAAGCCCTCTCCCCGGAGGTTCACCGTGTCCACCCCCACGTGAACCAGGATCTCCACCCCCTCGGGGGTTCGCACCCCGAAGGCGTGGGCGGAGGGGAAGAGCACCTCTATGATTCCGTCCACGGGGCTCAGCACCAACCCCTCCGATGGCTCCACCGCCACGCCGTCCCCCGCCATCTTGGAGGAGAACACCTGGTCCGGCACCTCTTCCAATGGGCGCACGGTGCCGGTGAAGGGGGAGAGAACCTTGAACTCCTTACGCTTGAACCACCCGGTTATCATCGGGCTATCGACCTCGCCATCCGTCTTAGAGTGTGGCGCCTGCCCCTTATTGCCATGGAGAGGGCCATTATGTTCTCCGGCACCGCTATGCCCGAGTAGCCGGAGTCTCCTATGTGCTGCACGTCCGCCCCGCCCATCTTGGCCATCAGCGCAAGGCGCCCTATGGTGTCCCGGTCCGCGCCCTCCTGGGAGGTCCCTATGGTGGACATCACAAGCCCCCCCGCCTTGTGGACCGCCTCCGCGGACAGGGCGAATAGCTCTTCCGAGAGTCCCGGCACGGTGCCAGGACATGGGATCAGCACCAGGTCCGCCCCGGCCTTCACCAGCTCCGCGGCGGTCTTGGGCATATCCTTCCAGGGGGAGTCGGAGCCGGCGGCGTGCATCTTCCCCGCCCCTATTATCACGTCCCCCAGCTCTTCCCTTATGCTTCTTACGCTGGCGATTATGTCCGCCGTCCCCACCCCAGTGTAGGGGTTTGCGGTGATCACCAAAAGGCTTGCCCCCATCTCCACCGCCCTTTTGGCGTTCTCCGCCGTGGCGGATCTGCCCGGGGGGATCTCCATGTCTCCGCTGCCCATGGGCTCCAGGTTGACCCCTATGGGGCATCCGGTCATGTCCCCCGCAAGTGCGATGGGGTTCCTGTGGGTAGTGGGCCTTACATGCCCCTGGTGGAAGGAGGAGCGGAAGAGCTCCTCAATCCCGTCCCCCTCCGGCAGCCCGCCTACCACCGGGTTCTGGAGGTCCAAGAGGTTCAGTATCACCAGATCCGCCCCCATGGCCTTGGCGAGCTCCGGGTTGCTTATGTCCCCCAGCAGCGGCTGGGCGGTGGCTATGACCTCGCAGGCCACGGTCCTGCCCTCCGAAAGCCGTATGCTGTCCAGAAGATCTCTGCCGGTGAGCCTTTTTACGTGGCTTGCGTGAAGGTCCAACATCCTCCTCAACGCCGTCGCCTCCCCTCACCTTATGGCTTCCCTTATGAGGGAAGCCGCCTTGTCGTCCACTATTATGGTGGTGTTTGGGTGCAGCTGGAGTATGGATGCCGGCAGATCCGGCGTTACCTCCCCCAGCACCGCCCCCCGGACCGCCCGGGCCTTCTCCTCTCCAGCGGCCAGAAGCAGCACCCTTCTGGCCTTCATTATGGTCTTTATTCCCATGCTTATGGCGAAGCGGGGCATATGGTCCGGGGATGGGAAGAACCGGCTGTTTGCCTCTATGGTGCTCTGGGCCAGCTGCACCACGTGGGTGCTGCCCTCGAACTTCACGTCCGGCTCGTTAAAGCCTATGTGGCCGTCCACCCCAAGGCCCAATATCTGCAGGTCTATGCCGCCCGCTTGGCATATGGCCTCCTCGTACCGCCTGCACTCCTCCGCCAGGTCCGCCGCGTCCCCCCGTGGGATGTGGCGATTCTCCGGTGGTACGTTCACGTGGGAGAAGAAGTTGTCCTCCATGTACCGGTGGTAGCTGCAGGGGTGGTCCGGACCTAGCCCCACGTACTCGTCCAGATTGAAGGTGGTGACCCTGGAGAAGTCCAGGTCTCCGTGCCTGTAGAACTCCACCAGGTTCCGGTAAAGCCCCAGCGGCGTCTGACCGGTGGCGAGCCCAAGCACGCAGTCGGGTTGCAGTATCACCCGGCTTGCCACCACTATGGCGGCCATCCGGCTCATCTGGTCGTAGTCCTTGGCTACCACTATCCTCATCTGCTGAAGACCTCCATTCCGTTCACGTAAGTCCTTGCCACCTCTCCGCCGCTTCCCCACAGGACCATGTCCGCCCTCATGCCCGGGGCTATGGTCCCTGAGGTCCTCTCCCCCAGGAGCCTTGCGGGGTTGAGGGTGGCCCCCCTTACGGCCCGCTCGAACCTAAGGCCCGTGTAAGCGCCGTAGTTCCTCACCGCCTGGTCCAGGGTTATGACGCTCCCCGCTATGGCGCCCCCCTTAAGGCGGGCCACCCCCTGGGATACGGTGACCTCTTGCCCCCCAAGGGAGAAGGTGCCGTCCCCTAGGCCTGCTCCGCGCATGGAGTCCGATACCAGCACCAGCCTGTCCTCCCCCTTGGCCTTCAACGCCAGCCGCACCGCGGAGGGATGAGAGTGGATGCCGTCCACGATGATCTCGCAGAATACCGGTGCGTCCAGCGCCGCCCCCGCAAGCCCCGGGGTCCTGTGGTGGTAGGGGGCCATGCCGTTGAAGAGGTGCGTCACCGACATGACCCCCTGGAGGAAGGCCCTTTGGGTCTCCTCGTAGGAGGCGTTGGAGTGCCCCGCCGAGGGGACCATGTGGAGCCTAAGGGCCGTGTCAAGGAGGACGCCGTGGGGATCCCTTTCGGGGGCGAAGGTCACGATCCTTATGACGTCCTTGAAGTCCTCCAGCAGCTCCGGCTTGGGGTCCCTTATGAACGACCGGTCCTGGGCCCCGGGCCGCTCGGGGCTGATGAAGGGGCCCTCCAGGTGGGCCCCCATCACCCTGGCGCCGGGCATGGGGCGCTCCATGGCGGATCTTATGTTGCCAAGGATGCCCCTTATCTCCTCTTCCGGCAGCGTCATGGTGGCGGGGCAGAAGGCGGTTACCCCGCAGGACGCAAGGTGATGGGACATGGCCTCCAGCGCCTCAGGCGTGCCGTCGCAGGCGTCGTAGCCCCCTATGCCGTGGATGTGCACGTCCATGAGCCCCGGGGTGAGGTAGAACCCAGGGCAGTCAAGTACGCGGCATCCCTCCAATGGAGGAGTCCCCGGGATTACGTCCCTTATGACGTGGTCGAACACCACGGTCCCCGCCACCGCCTCACCGGAGGGCAGCGCCACCCATGCGCCCCGCAAGGCTTTCACCGCCTATGCCCCCCTCAGCCCTTGAGCTGCTTCTTGATGGCGCCCGCGATGAGGTCCGCCTTGGTGCCCACCACTATCTGCATGTCCGTGGAGTTGGGCCTTATTATGCCCGTGGCCCCTAGCTTCCGGATCTCCTCCTCTACCACCAGTCCGCCGTTCTTCACGGAGAGCCTAAGTCGAGTTATGCAGGAGTCCAGGGAGGCTATGTTGGAAGCTCCCCCAAGGCTTGCTATGTAGGCGGCGGCGAGTTTTGCGAGTTCCTCGTCGGTGGACGCCGAGGCGGTCATGCCTGCGGGGGCCGCCTCCCTTCCGGGGGTGGGCAGGTCCATGGCCTTGATCATGGCCACGAACAGGAAGTAGTACACCGCGCCGAACGCAAGGCCTATGGGTATGAGGAGGATCGGTTTGGTGGCAAGTCCGTAGTTCAGCACGTAGTCTATGGCGCCGGCGGAGAAGCCGAAGCCGTGGTGGATCCCCAGGGCCTCACACAGGGCCAGGGCCGCGCCGGTGAGGAGGGCGTGGGCTATGTAGAGCGCCGGGGCCAGGAACATGAAGGCGAACTCTATGGGTTCAGTTATGCCGGTGAGGAAGGACGTCAACGCCACGCTGAGCAGGATGCCGCTTACCGCCTTGCGGTTCTCGGGCCTTGCGGTGGTGTACATGGCCAGCGCCGCGGCAGGCAGGGCGAACATCATTATGGGATAAAAGCCGGTCATGAAGGTTCCAGCGGTGGGATCTCCGGCGAAGAACCTGGAGAGGTCTCCGGTGACCACCTTGCCCGCCTTGTCGGTGAAGGAGCCGAAGACGAACCACACCAGGCTGTTGACCACGTGGTGGAGTCCCAAGGGCAGCAGCAGCCTGTTAAGGGCTCCGAAGGCGAAGGCCCCCACAAGGCCGGCGCCCACGATCCAGTTTCCCACCCCGTGGATGGCCTGCTGTATGGGGGGCCATATGAAGCCGAACACCAGCGCCAGGGCGATGCTGGAGCCCGCGGCGGCTATGGGGACGAAGCGCTTGCCCCCGAAGAAGCCCAGGAAGTCCGGGAGCTTGATGTTGTGGAAGCGGTTGTAAAGCTGTCCTGCCAGGACGCCGGAGAGGATGCCCGCCAGGACTCCCATGTTTATGTCCTTGTTGATGGTCACCATGGCCTTGGTGAGGGTGAGGTACCCCACAGCCCCGGCCAGGGCCGCGGCTCCACCGCCGTCGAAGGCGAAGCCCACCGCCACGCCGATGGCGAAGACGAGGGGCAGGTTGTCGAAGATGGCCCCTCCGGCCTGCATGATGAAGGGGATGTTGAGCACGTCGGGCGCTCCTAGGCGAAGCAGCAGCGCCGCCGCCGGCAGCACCGCCACCGGCAGCATCAGGGCCTTGCCAAGCTTCTGAAGACCTCCAAACATCTCTTTCTACCTCCCTGTGGTGAGATTTTTATGGCCTAAGGGGGATCTCCCCCCGTTGCCCTTTGTTGAACGCCCTTGTGGCGCCTAGATGGAGAAGGTTATCTCGTACAGGAACTTCCGTCCCCGGTATATGCACTTCGAGAACTCCAAGGGGAGCCCGTCGGAGTCCAGGGCCACCCTTCTGAAGAGGAGCATCGGCGTTTTGGGTTCCTCCTGAAGCATCTTGGCCTCGTACTCGCTCGCCAGCACCGCCTCTATGGTCTGCCTGGCCAGCACCGGGGGTTTCTTGAGGTGCTCCCTGAAGAGCCTGTACAGTGAGTCCCCGTCCAGGAGCTGGTACGAGAGGTCCGGGAAGCGGTCCTTGGGGATCCAGGCGTGTTCAAGGGAGAAGGGCTCATCCTCCACGAACCGAAGGCGCAGGACGCTGAAGACCGCGGCCCCTTGGGGCACCTGAAGCCTTGAGGGGAGGCTGCCCTCCGCGGGTTCCTCGGAGAAGGATATGATCTGGGTCCTGCAGGAGAGCCCCGCCTCCCTTATGTTGTCCGTGAAGCCCCCCAGGGTGGAGGAGCTGCAGGGGGGCTTGGGTTGGGCCACGAAGGTGCCCACCCCCCGCTGGCGGAACAGGACCCCTTCGTTCACCAGGGCTGTCACCGCCTTGGCGGCGGTCATCCGGCTTATCTGGTACCGGTCGCAGAGCTCCCGCTCGGAGGGTATGGGGTCCCCGGGCTTGAGCTCCCCCTGCTCTATCTTCCTGAGCAGCTTCTCCTTGAGCTGGTAGTACAGGGGCACCGGACTTTCCTTCCGCAGCGTCATGGCAATCCCCCCAAGGATGGTCGTCATGTTGTCATGTGGACTATACCACCTCAGGTCTTTCGGCGCAACGCCGGCCATGGTGGTATGATTGACCGGTTATTGGGGGGTGGAGTTTTGGTGCGTGATGTTTTTTTGAGGATATTCGCTTGGGTTTCGTGTTCCGTGTGGCTTTTTGCCTTCCCTTGCGGGGCTTCCGCCCAGGGGGAGCTTTTCACCGTGAGGGTCCCCCTTGAGAGGGGCAGGCAGGCCCGGGTGGAGCAGGGGGGAGTGTCGGTCCAGGTGGGGCAGGTGTTGTCCACCCCCGTAAGGCCCTTGTACCCCGCCTTCGGGGCCTCCCGTTGGGGCAAGGTGGGGACGGTGGTGGCCTCGGCGGTGAACGCGGTTCACATCCTGGTGGGTCTTAGGGATGGCCGTGGATCGGTGGTGAGCCTGATACCTTCCTATACGACGGCCCCCGCCTCAAGGCCCTTCAGCGCGGTGGTGGTGGACGGTGTTGGGGGCAGTGGCCTTTTCGGCCTCTACTGTCCGCCGGTTGGCACCCCGGTGGCGGCGGTTTTGAGGGACGGCTCCGAGGCACCTTTGGATGAAAACACCCTCAAGGACGCGGTGGAGATCCGCTACCGGGTGGCACCCCCCGTGGGAGGTCCCTTGTGGGTGGATCTGGAGAACCGTTTGGGCGGACGGGTGGAGGCGGTGTATCCTTCCGGGTCTAAGGTGATAGGGGAGGTGGTGCACCCGGTGAGCGGCATAGGCTTCTTCGAGGGGAGCCACTACCAGGGGGTGGGGCGCATAAGGGCCAACCACCCGGGGGTGGTGTGCGTGTCCACCTCGCCGCCGGGGGAGATGGGGGGCTTCCAGATCGTGCCGGAGGAGCACGCCAGGTCCCACGAGATGAAGCCCGCCTGGTACGAGCCCCAGTGGCTCATAGTCCGTTCCATGGGGGGCGGGGCTTCCCCGGGCGCAAGGCCCCTGTTCAGCGGTTACCTCACCCCAGGCCCTTCGGAGAGGGACTTCGGGGGCGGTTTTCTTGAAAACCTGTCCTGGGCTTCGGTGAAGGTTCGGATCTTAGACGGGGAGTGGCAGGACATGCCCAAGGCCTCCAGCGTTGCGGAGGGGGTGTTCCTCAAGGACGTGACCCACATAAGGATACTGTACCCCAGTTTTTCAGGCCTTCCCCTATTGGGGGGAGGCGCCGGGGCGTCGGGGGGCCCCGATGGGGCGTCGGAGAGTCTCGATGCTGGGGCGTCTTCCCTCGGCGCCAAGGACGCGGCTCCCAAGGTGAACGGCAAGCCGAAGCCGGCGGTTAAGGGCGGGGAAGGGGAGCTAAAGCCAGATAAGAAGGGCTCCGGAGGGTCGAAGCCCAGGGATAGGGTCTACGACCAGGGAGCTCCGGAGCCGGAATACTTTTAGTCTTAGGGTTGGGGTTTTAGGGCTCCCTCAACTTAGCATGGCCAACAGCAGGCCCCCGGCGAGCACCGAGCCTATCTGACCTGAGACGTTGGCCCCCACGGCGTGCATGAGGAGGAAGTTCCCGGGGTCCTCCTCCTGTCCCAGCTTCTGGATGGTCCTGGCGGACATGGGGAAGGCGGAGATGCCCGCCGCGCCGACCATGGGGTTCACCTTAAGGTGCTGGGGCAGGAAGAGGTTGAGGACCTTGGCCATAACCACCCCTGCGGCGGTGTCCAGCACGAAGGCCACGAGCCCCATGGCTATTATCATGAGGGTGGAGAGGTTCACGAACCTGTCGCCGGTCATGGTGGCGGAGATGGTGAAGCCAAGCAGTATGGTCACTATGTTTGCCAGCTCGTTCTGGGCCGCCTGGGATAGCCGCTCGGTGACGCCGCTGACCCTTAGCAGGTTGCCGAACATGAGAAACCCTATCAGCGCCGCGGAGGGAGGGGCCACGATGCCCGCCACCAAGGTCACTATCACCGGGAAGGCGATGAGCTTCGTTCTGGACACCTCCTTCTGGACGTAGGTCATCCTCATGGACCTCTCCGCCTTGGTGGTGAGGAGTTTTATCACCGGCGGCTGGATTATGGGCACCAGGGCCATGTAGGTGTACGCCGCCACCGATATGGGGCCCAGTAGGTGCGGGGCGAACCGGTTGGCCACGTATATGGAGGTGGGGCCGTCGGCGGCGCCTATTATCCCTATGGATGCCGCCTCGTTGAGGCTGAAGCCTAGGAGTAGCGCAAGCCCCATGGTCATGAATATGCCGCCCTGGGCCGCCAGGCCGAAGATGAACATCCGGGGGTTCGATATGAGGGGCGAGAAGTCGCACATGGCCCCCACGGCGATGAATATGAGCAAGGGGAACATCTCGGTGGCTATGCCGGCCTTGAACAGCAGCGACAACGCCCCCTCGGTGAGCTTGCCGCCGGAGATCTGGTCGAGGGCGGAGGTAAACGGTATGTTTACCAGTATGGTGCCGAACCCCATGGACAGCAGGAGGTTTGGCTCAAACCCCTTGACTATGGCGAGGTGCATGAGCCCCACTCCAACCGCTATCATGACCGCTTCCTTGTAGGTGAAGGCGCTTATGGTGTGACCCAGGAAACTTAACAGTCCTTCCAACGCTGAACCTCCTTGACTTGGTTTTTGCGGGTCGTCCCCCTGTGGGGCTTTTTAAACCCGGTAGCTTATTGTGGGCCAACCATCATGGGATGTAAAGGCCGTTTGCGGGGGTTAAGATTCAGTCTTTGGGGGTTCACCCCTTGGATTATCCGGTTCGCGGGTTGTTGTAGGTGCATAGAAAAGATGTCGCCTAAACCGCTGGTGGGACAGTGAAAACGTCTCTAGCCTTAAGCCTCTTTGTGTGACGCTACCTTACCACTAAGATATCGGAAGCTTGCCCTACCATGATCTTTTTACCTCAATCAGCTGCTCCATGACATATACCCGCCTTGATTCCTTTTACAAGAAGACGTCATCCGTTCTCATGGGGCATTTTCTCCATCCCCTTTCCGTCCACTTATGTGGTGACAATATCACTGGCCGGGTACACCGGGTACAAATATGTGACAGACTCGGAATTTTATGCTATAATTCAAAAATAATAGCATCAAGAGCATTGTATTTGCGAGAGATTAAAATCATAAATTTTAAATATATCATGTTCAACCTGGATAGGGGAATAGGCCTTTGGATATGGCTATTAAGCACAATAAATGGCCAAAATTAGTTAAAATCCGCGATATCTTGGCTAACAAGCATTGGATTAGTGGCTAATATTATTGGGGGTGAGGCTACATGGAGTACATTCCTGTGCCTGATCTAGCCTGGTCTAATGCCTTAGGTTTTTGTTTGAGTCTTTCTAAATTAAATGACCGTGAAACAAATAAAGTCCGTGGTTTTGATTTTGAAGGAGTTAAGTTCTTTTATCTGTTTACAATGCTGATTGTATCGTCTATGCTTAGACGGTTACGGGAACAGTATGCTTGTCGTGATTTTGATGCTATAAACTGTAATAATACATATGCTCAGCATATGGCATTTTTTTGTCCTCTGGAATAAATATTGGGAAGGTTCCAGGAGAAGCTTCTGGTAATCTTAATTACCTGCCAATAACTAGTCTATCTGTTGAAGATTTATGCAAATCAAGCAAAGAAAAAATGGTTTATGTGGGCGAGTTGATTGAAGAAAAAGCAAGGGAAATGGCAATGGTTTTATGGCGTTCTGAAAAAATTGCAAGATCCTTTGGTTTATCTTTTGCGTGAGATGATAAGGAATATCCCAGAGCATAGTGAGGCTGGTGAAGTTTGGCATTGTGCTCAATACTGGCCTTCAAAGAATAAGGTTGAATTGAGCTTGTTGGACGAAGGAATTGGAATTTATGAAAGCCTTTCGTCTAATTCGATATATAGTAATGCTATATCTAGCGATAAAGATGCACTTGAACTATCGCTAAGGCCAGGTGTTTCTAGGAAATTTTCGCCAAATACGGGTAAACAGAATGTTTACGATGATTTTTGGAAAAACTCTGGGTACGGATTATATATGGCAAGCCAAATATGTGCAAATTTAGGTGGGAGTTTTTTGATAGCAAGTGGTAGTTCTGCTTTGCGGATGGAAGGATGCCGTGGCGCTATTAATATAAAATGCATACAAACAAATTTTAGTGGCACAGCAATACAAATGATTATAGATACCCGCTATATAGGCCGTTATGGAAATATTAAAACTAATATATTGAAAAAAGGAGAGGGATTAGCAAAGAACAGTATAAATGCCCTTAGGAGTGCTTCGACTTCATCTAGGGGATTGTATTAGGCTGTTTGTGGCGATTAATTTTTGTTGGGTATTTTAGATGTCTTTTTGTTTTTATAGTATCCTGTGGTTTGGATAAGATGGCATCATTGATTTATCCAGATATAAAGTTGCAATTAAACAGGAAAAAATGTCGCTTTAAGGCATCCTTTTGCTAGTATGCTTGGGTTATGTAGTAATTCTGTTATGATAGTAGGGTAGGCTGATTGTTATTTTTTGTAGTCTTTGGTGTGTTTGATATTTGATTTTAATGTTAGTTATATGTGTTATTTGTTTGTCTTTAAGATGCTATTGGTGTCTAGTTTTTTGTGTTTTTGCTTAAATATAGGCAAACAGATCTATTGTGGGACTCTGTAGCGCTTGCATAGCTATATGCTCGTCTTGTGTTTTAGATCTACTCTATTTTGTGCTCCATAGCGCATAAACGATCCAATATAGGACCTCTTTGATTTTGTGGAAACAATGAGTATCAAAGCGGCCCCCGTCACCATAAATGCCGATTCCCAATTCTGGAAACCGCCCACCACGGGATCTTTAATGTGGTCAACTTCAAGGGGGAAAGGGACCCGAACCAGGGTTTGGAGTCCCTCGTGAACCGGTACTTCCACTCCCTTTTCCCGGAGTTCCCGGAATCCAACACCGTCCTGTTCCCGGAAAACCGGCTTTTCAAGACAAAGGGGCCCGAAGGCTACGAAGGTAACGGGGTCTGCGGCATCCCCGATGCGCTCATGCTCCTGTTCCGACCGGACAAGGGGGGAGCGTTCTCCATCAACCTCATCGAGTATGAATGTTACGGCCAGGCCAAGTACAGGGCCGTTGACCGTTTTAACTACCTGAACGGACACATCATCCCGCAGCTGATCCGCTTCGCCTCGGCCTTCTCGGTGGTGGCGGACAAGGGAATGCGGGACAACACCGTGGCGGAGTGGACGGATAAGCTCATGAAAGCTGATAACCAGCGATGAAGGGCCCCGGGAGAAGGTCTTCTCCTGGATCCGACAGATAAAGCCCCACATACGGGATTACGACCTTGGGCGTGAGCTGGACCAGCAGATACAAAAGGCCTTCAAGGCCAACCTGCGCATAATCCTCGTCATCGACGACCTGTCGCCGGACCAGAGGGAAACCATTCGTAACATCATGAAATCCTTCAGGCTGGAATCAGGGAACCCAGTCGAGTTCATGGGTTACACCGTTCGGCTCGAGCAGGGGATCTATCCGTTGAACCCCGCCGGAGAATACGTGCTTTCGGTGAGGTGGGGACGAAATCCTTCCGGATGATGGGGCTGTAATGCCTAGTGAACGTGGGTGAAATCGCATCCATGGGTCCGGTTGTATTGTGAAGAGCATTGCCCCATAATGGGCTATAACGAAAAATTCAAGGATGTCCGGCGGAGATGTCCCCTCGTGGGCTGTGGTATCGCGGCCGGTGATCCGTGTCCATTTGGGAGGTAGTTTCTTTGAGGAGCTTTGCAGCGTGCAGGAGATGTCTTTGGATAGCCGCGGTGTTCGTGCTGGCCCTGTCCTCACTGGCCTTTGGGGCCGGAGATGGGGCGGCGGACGAGCCGGTTCCGCTGTACCTTAACGCCGTGGGGGACCGTCCGGTGGTGGCGGGCACGGCCATAAGGCGGGGAGAGTCGGTGCTGGTGCCCCTTGGGGCTTTAAGACGCATTGGGGCGGACCTGGCATTCGACGGGAGCTCCAAGCTGGTGGTCATGGAGCTAAGGCCCGGCAACCCCATGGTGTCCTTCGACGTGCCCCTTGAGGGGCTTCGCCTTACCGCCCGGGGGAGCCTGGTTAGCGGCGATGTGTTCATGGACATCCGGGGCTTTGAGCCGGTGCTCGGCGTGGCCATGGCCGCCGTTGACGGGGGGGTTATGCTGTACCGCCTCAACTCCCTGGGGGAGCTTAGGGACCTTCCTTCCCCGTTGAACTCCCCGCTGCAGCACCCCTTCTCCCTGGTGTGGGATCCGATGTACAGGACTGACCCACACCTGGACCCATCGTTCCCATCCGTGTCGGTGGTGTCCCCTTCGTGGTTTAGGATAAGGCCCGACGGGGAGGTGGAGTTCGCCGGGCGGTTTTCCTACGTGGCCGGCGCCCACCGGCTTGGCATCCATGTCTGGCCCTTGGTCAACAACGGCTTCGACCCCGCATCCACCAAGGCCTTCCTCAACGACCCCGCCGCGGTGAACCGGGCCATAAGCCGCATCGCCGCCTACTGCGCCCTTTTGGGGCTGGACGGTATAAACCTGGACTTCGAGAACATGGACCCCGCGGACAGGGACGCCTACAGCGCCTTCGTGAGGGCCCTGGCGGAGCGCTTGAGGCCCATGGGCCTTAGGACCTCCGTGGACGTTACCGTGGAGTCCACCAGCGGCTTCTGGTCCCGCTGCTACGACCGGCGGGCCTTGGGGGAGGCGGCGGACTACGTGATGGTGATGACCTACGACGAACACTGGGGCAGGAGCCCCGTGGCGGGGTCCGTGGCGTCGCTGCCCTGGGTGCAGCGGGGGGTGGAGGGGCTTTTAAGAAGCGTTCCCGCCGAGAAGCTCCTGCTGGGGCTCCCCTTCTACACCAGGGAGTGGGAGGAGACCCCATCGGGAACCTCCGTAAGGGTTAGGTCCAAGGCCCTTTCCATGGGGGCCGCGGAGTCGAGGGTTCAGGAGAACCAGGCCCTGGTCCGGTGGCTTGACGAGGTGGGGCAGCTGTACGCGGAGTACCTCAAGGGCGGCAAGAGGTACCGAATATGGCTCGAGGAGGAGAGGTCCCTGGCCCTTAAGGCCTCCCTGGTGCCCCGGTACAAGCTGGCCGGCGTGGCCGCCTGGCGGCGGGGCTTTGAACGGCCCGAGGTTTGGGGGGCCATACACAACGCCATGGGGGCCGCGGCGGTCAGGGAGAACGTGTCAACCATGCAATAAAGCTAGTTGACATATCCCGTAGATTTCCGTAAACTGGCGGCATCTCTTGGGAGTTTTCCCTTTGGAGGTGTCGCCTTTGAACGTTTTAAGCGGTTCCAAAAGCCATGGGGCCACGAGGAGTTGGGTTATGGCGGGCCTTTTCGCCGCCCTCACGGCGGTGGGGGCCTTCATAAGGATCCCCATACCCTACGTGCCCTTCACCCTGCAGTTCTTCTTCTGCGCCCTTTCGGGCATCCTGTTGGGGGCCCGATGGGGTTTCGTATCCCAGGTCATCTACGTCCTCATGGGCTTGTCTGGGCTTCCGGTGTTCACCGCCGGCGGCGGCCCGTCCTACGTCTTCCAGCCCACCTTCGGCTATCTCATGGGCTTTTGCGCCGGCGCTTACGCCACCGGGTTCCTCTGGGAGAGATGGGGCCGCAGGGCCGGCACCTTTATGTGGGCGTACCTCTCCGCCCTGACGGGCCTTTCGGTGATATACCTGATGGGGGTCCCGTACCTTTGGATGATAATGGACCTTTACCTTGGCAAGGCCAAGGGCTGGGGATGGGCGGTGAAGGCGGGCTTCCTGGTCCCAATCGGCGGAGACCTGGTGCTGTGCTGCCTCATAGCCATGGTGGCTTTGAGGACAAGAAAGCTCAACTGGAGCTTCCTTGGATGAGATTGGCGCTTAACCTTGCCCGCAGGGTTCTGGGCGGCGGGAGCCTTTCCCCGGAGGAGGGGCTCTCGCTCTTCAGCGCCCCCCTGGATGAGCTGATGGAGGGCAGCTCCATGATAAGACAGGCCCTGGTGCCCCCGGGGGTTGAGCTCTGCGCCATATGCTCGGTGCACACCGGTTCCTGCTCGGAGGACTGCGGGTTCTGCGCCCAGTCCTCCAGGGGCCCCCTGGGGGCGGAGGTCCTAGGCGGGGAGATGGAGGACCAGGACGTCCTTGTCATGGCCCAACGGGCCGCTTCCTTCGGCGTGAGCCGCTTCTCACTGGTGTCCTCGGGCTTCAAGGCCCCGGAGCGGGTCTTAAGGATGGCGGTGCGGCTGGCCCCCGCCGTTCGCTCCATGGGGCTTTCCCCATGCGTCTCCCTGGGGTTCCTCTCCAGGGATGAGCTCAAGGCCCTCAAGGACGCGGGGGTGGAGAGGATCCACTGCAACCTTGAAACTTCCCCGGCCTTCTTCCCCTCCATATGCTCAACCCACCGTTGGTCCATGAAGCTTGAGTTCATAAGGGAGGCCTCCGCCATGGGGTTTGAGGTCTGCTCCGGCGGCATCATGGGCATGGGGGAGTCCCTGGAGGACCTGGTGAGCCTTGGGCTTTGGAGCTTTAACGCGGGGGCGGCGTCGTTTCCCCTTAACATACTGTCCCCCATAAAGGGCACCCCCCTGGAGGGCCGTCCTCCGGTCAAGGGGGAGGACTTCCTGCGGTTCGCCTGCGTCTTAAGGTACCTTATGCCCTTTAGCAGGATAAGGATAGCGGGGGGCAGGCCCATCATAAGGCCCTTCGACCGGGCCGCCCTGTCGGGGCCGGTGGACTCCCTCATGACCGGGGATTTCCTCACGACCCACGGCATGTCCTTCGAGGAGGACTTACGGATGTTGGATGAGCTGGGCTTAAGGCCCCTGGGTAAGGTCCTATGAGCATCAAAGCTGACATCCCTGGGGCCTTTGGATCGAGCAGGCCGAGCGGCTTTTGGGTGCTGGGCACCGGTACCGACGTGGGAAAGACCGCGGTTAGCGCCGCCCTGGTTAAGGGTTTAAGGGATATGGGGCTTCCCTGCGGCTACTTCAAGCCCGTGGCCACCGGGGCGGTTGAGATGGAAGGGAACCTGGTGGGGGAGGACGCAAAGGCGGTGACCTTCCGGGCGGGGCTTGAGGAGGACCCATCGGACCTCACGGGGCTTCTCTTCAGGTTCCCCGCCTCCCCCCACCTTGCCGCCGCCCTGGAGGGCCGTTCCATATCAGAGGCGGAGGAGAGGCTCGTGATGGACAAGCTGCGCCGCCTCATGGCCCGTTACGGCGTGGTGGCGGTGGAGGGGGCCGGCGGCGTGGCGGTGCCCCTTGGGGAGGGGCTTTTTATATCCCATTGGGTTGCCAGATGGGGTATGCCCGCGGCGCTGGTGTCCCCAAGCGGCCTTGGGGCCTTGAGCCACCTTTGGACCGCCCTCTTCTTCCTTCGTTCCATGGGTGTTGCGGCGCCCTGCGTCATCATGAACTGCTTCGACGGTACGTCGTTGATCCACCGGGACAACCGGGACTGGATCCGCAGGAACTGCGAGGTGGAGGTTATAACGGTGCCCCACCATCCCGACGGCGGGGTATCCATTCCCCAAGACCAGCTTAAGAGCTTTTTGGAGGTGATGGGCATTGGCTTCCCTGGCTGAGCGGGACCTTAGGGTTAACTGGCACCCCTGCACCCAGATGGCGGACCACCAGGAGTTCCTGCCGCTGCCCGTGGCGTCCGCCCAGGGGGTATGGCTTCACCTGCAGGACGGTTCAAGGCTCCTGGACGGCATTTCCTCCTGGTGGACCAACCTGTTCGGCCACTGCCACCCCCGCCTTGCGGAGGCCCTTGCGAGGCAGGCCCGGCGGTTGGACCACTGCATGTTCGCGGGCCTCACCCACCCCTGGGCGGTGGAGCTGTCCGAGAATCTCACGAAGCTCACGGGGCTTGACCGGGTCTTTTACGCCGACAACGGCTCCTCCGCGGTGGAGACCGCCATGAAGATGGCCTACCACTACCAGGTCAACCGGGGACGGCCCGAAAGGCGGCTTTTCGCCCACCTTGGGGGCAGCTACCACGGGGAGACCCTGGGGGCCCTTTCGGTGGGGGACCTGGGGCTCTACGGGAAGCCCTACAGGGCCATCACCCAAAGAAACCTTAGGCTTCACGGGCCCTGCTGTTCCGATTGCCCCTTCGGCGAATCCCGGGACCGGTGCTCCCTGGGGTGCCTTCAAAGGGACCTTAAGACGTTGAAAGAGCGGGCTTCGGAGGTCTGCGCGGTCATAGTGGAGCCCCTGGTGCAAGGGGCCGCGGGCATGAGGATGTACCCCAAGGGCTATTTCGAGGGCCTAAGGAGAGCCGCCTTGGAACTGGACGTGCTCTTCATAGACGATGAGATCGCCATGGGTTTCGGCAGGACCGGGGAGTTCCTGGCCTTTCAGCACTGCAGTCTTGAGAGGCCCCCGGACCTTTTGTGCCTCTCCAAGGGCATAACCGGCGGCATGATGCCCTTCTCCGCCGTGCTGGCCTCCGAGGAGGTGTACCGGGCCTTCTACGGTGGAGGCCTTGGAAGGGCCTTTCTGCACAGCCACAGCTACTGCGGAAACCCCTTGGGCTGCGCCCTGGCCCTGGAGGTTCTATGCATCTTCGAGGAGGAGGACGTGCTTGACAGGGTAAGGGCCCTTGGGGAGGTCCTTGGGGACGCCATGGCGCGCCACTTCGGGGGGTCTTCATTGGTGTGGGACATGAGGCGGATGGGCCTTGTGGGGGCCTTGGACCTAAGGAACCCCGACGGCGCTTCCTTGCCGGGGGAGCTGCGGTTGGGCCGCCTCATAGGCCTGGAGTGCATGAGACGGGGGGTCCTCATAAGGCCCCTGGGGGACGTGATCTACTTCCTGCCCCCCTACGTAATCAAAGAGGACGAGGTGGAGTTGATGGTTAGGACCGCCGCGGAGGCGGCCTTCCACGTCCTTTCAAGGTACGGCATGGGATGATGAGAGCCCTATGTGATTGAAGGACCATCGGGGCCTTCGAGCCCCCTCAGCTGCGAGAAGAGGCGGGCCGGGAGCCCGCCTCTTCTCGCGTGAAGCGCCTTTTTATCGTGCGCGGTCTTTTGCCACCCTAGGGCCACGTGACGGTTATCTGCACCTTTGCTACGTCCTGCTTGATCTGTCCCTCTTTGAGGTTGGGGTACACCATGTAGGTCCCCGGCGACAGTCTGAACCCCTTGGCTTCATTGACGGATGAGAAGGACGCCACCAGGTTGCCGTTCCTCTCGATCCAGAACCCGTCCCCGTTGCAGTACCCGTCCGATATGGTGGCGGTCACCCCGTCGGGAACCGTGAAGGGCGTGGACTTTAGCTCCGCGTTCCTCCCCGGGTTGCCCCTTATCTGGGTTCCGCTCCCCGTGGCGGAGCCCGCCATGGCCGATGCCGCCAACGCCAATACCAACAACGCCGCCAACGCAAATATGCGGTACTTTCGCATCCCTGGATCCCCCCTCCAGCGAGCTTGTTCAGAATATTCTACGCCATTTTATGGCTTTCGCAAGGGGGCTTGCGAAAGATTTAAATGTTTAATGACTTGCCCTATATGTGCGAGTTCAACGCGCCAAGGAGCTCCAGCCGGTCCTTGTGGACCAGCATCACCACCTCCACGGTCTCGAGGATTTCTCCCACCGGTTCGAATAGCCCATCGTAAAGGGTCTGGTTCAGGTGCTTCGCCACCTGTTCCTCGCAGGCCACCATCTCCACCAGGTTCCACATGTGTTCCGCGAAGCTTAAGGGGTCGTTCTCGAACTCCACCACCTTGGCTCCTTTGGACTTTAAGATGTTGATAAGGTTCCCGGTGCCACCCCTCTGCACCCCCACGGTCTTCCCCTTGACGTCCCTAAGGGGCCCCATGTCCCTGGGCCTCCCAAGCCCGTCTACCTTGGAGGCGTACACCCTGGTCCTGAAGGTCCCGTAGGGCTTTGTGGCCTCCACGGGGAAGCTGTTGAAGTAGGGGTTCGGCCAGCCGGCGTTCAGTATCACGTCCACCTTGCCCTCCATGAGGAGCGGGAAGACCTGGTCCCAGGGGGCCCCTATGAAAGATGCCCCCTTTGACATGCCAAAGGCGGCCTTCCTGGCCCTCTCTATGCTTATGCCCTTCGAGGCCCCTTCGGACAGGTATACCCACGGGGCATAGGAGTCGTCGTGCCCGAACGTTACGACGTCCTCCCGCCTCACCTTGGACCGGAAGCCCAGGAACCGCTCGAAGGTCCTCTTAGCTTCTCTGGCGTAGCGCTCAAGGCCTGAGAACAGGACCTCCCGCTTCCTCGCCTGGGCCTCGGAGACCTCCACGGTCTCCGCTATCTTGGCGTTTATGGCGCAGGATCCCCTGAGCACCTCCGCCTCTATGCGCCCCTGTTCCTCCACCCGCTTGGATATGTCCTCCAACCTGGCGGAGGAGGACTTGAGGCTCTCCATGGAGTCCTTAAGCGTCCTGGTGCCGCCCAAGATCTCCCTCACCGTGGCCTCCTTGAGCTCCCGGAAGGTCTCTATCCCCTCCTGGGTCTCCTGGGTCTTCTTGGACAGCATCTCCATCAGGGAGGCTATCTTCTTGGTTATCCCGGTGCTCTCCGCCGCTAGCTTCCGCACCTCGTCGGCCACCACCGCGAAGCCCTTGCCGTGCTCCCCAGCCCTGGCGGCCTCTATGGCGGCGTTCAAGGCCAACAGGTTGGTCTGCTTCGCCACCCGCTCTATGCCGTTTAACATGTCCGCCACGTCCCGGGCCACCTGGGCCAAGGATCCAACGAGGCCCTGTACGTCCTCGAATGAGCGGTTCATCCGGTCCAGAGACTCCGTGGCCCTTCCCATGAGCTCCGCGCTCCTGTCCCCCTCCTGGACCGCCCGCTCTAGGGTGGCCTTGAGGGATTCCACGTCCCTTATGACCTCCATCATGCGCCTTTGGCTGGACTCCATGTCCGAGCAGGCCCTGTCCAGGGAGTGCCTGCCATCGTCAAGCTCCTTGAGAAGCCCCGCGGAGTCCGCGCTGGCAAGCCGCACCGAGAGACGCTGCTCCCTTACGAAGGACCTTAAAAGGCCGTCCGTCTCCGCCAGAACCTCCAGCAACTCCACGACGTCCAGTCTATCCCCTCCGGTCACGGGAACCGGCGATCTCTCCATGTATTCCTTCCCCCTCGCCTTGTGTCTATACCTCTGAACAATTATGACAAATTCCGCTGCCCAGGATCATGGAGGGTGTCACAGTTTCGTTGTCAACCGATGCCTTAAAACAACAGGGGAGGAGCTGTCCCCTCCCCTGTTGTGATGCTTAAGTAGCCTTATGTTGTTTAAGATTTAAGAGCCCGCGGTTATCCTAAAGTCTCCGTCGGGGGTTTCCTCCCACGATGCCGAAAGACCCCTGGAGGAGCAGAACCGCATGACGTTCTCCCGGGATGTCACGGTGCTCACCAGGATGGTTATGGGAAGCTCCGGTGAGGAGTCCAGGGCCTTCTTGGTCAAAAGCACCGGCTGGGGGCAGGACAGCCCCCTGGCGTCGACGGTTGCGCTGGAAGACATGTTAAGATGCACCCCCCTTGTGTGCGTTTAAGCCCGCCTAGACGTTTTCGTTGCGGCTCAGGAACCCCACCGCGAGGCAGAAGATCATCCCCAAGCCCCAAGCCCACACGACGTAGGGGGACGGCCCCTTGGCGGAGCTTGCAAGGGTGAAGTTGTGGGCCACCGCGGCGCCGGTCAGCATTCCAAGGACGAACACCGCCGCGTCGGAATCCCCCTCTCCGGACATTATCACCTGCCGGCCCGGGCATCCACCCGCCAGGGTGAAGGCCAACCCGGACAGCATCATGCCGAGGAAGTTCCAAAGGTGCGACGGATGCGCCACCGGCTGCCCTTCCACCCCCAGCTTGAACTGTCCAAGGGCCCCGTTGGTGGCCGCGGCGGACGCCACCAGGGCGGCTATGCCCCAGAAAAGGTGCGGGTCCTTCAGCATGATGAGGTCCCGGAAGGCCCCCACGGTGCAGAAACGGCTCCTCTGGGCCATCCAGCCTATCACCGCCCCCACCGCCAGCGATGCCGCCACCGAGGCGTGCATCGCCCCGGGACCCTTGGCGGAGAAGAATATGGGCCCCGTGGGGTCCCCCTCCGGGGTGCGCCCCATGAGTGGCGCCGCCACCAGAAGCGCCAGCAGTCCAAGCACCACCACGGGCATCACGTAGCCGGAGGCCTTTGATGTGGGCCTTGACCTGCCAAGGTTAAAACCGTTCCACAGAAACCCTATCCCTATGCATATGCCGCATATCAAGCCCAGTATCCCCGCCACGGCGGTGAGATCCCCTCCCGCCAGCCTGAGGTAAGCCCTCCAGGGACAGCCAAGGAAGATGAGGGCCCCCACCATTGCGAAGACCCCAAGGAAGAAGCGGGTCACCGGCGAAGAACCCCCCCGGGGCTTCATCTCACCGAACGCCATGGAGGCCCCGAAGGCCCCCAGCAGAAGGCCCGGGATCTCGGGCCTTAGATACTGCACTATGGCGGCCCGGTGGAAACCAAGGGCCCCCGCTATGTCCCGGGTGAAGCAGGCCACGCACATCCCCATGTTCCCAGGGTTCCCAAGGTGCACCAACACCGGGGCCAGTATCCCCACCGCTATGCCGGTAATGATGGGGCCCCACTTCGAGGTAAGAACACAGCCTCCCTTTGAACAGATCACCTTAAATACTCCCTTCCCTCTCATCTGTCCTTATCGCCGACTTAGTACCTCCCTGAGGGCCCACAGGGCCGCTTCGACGTCCTCGGCGGTGTTGAAGTAGCCCACCGAAAGCCTTAAGGCCCCCACGGGGTAGGTGCCCAACGTCCTGTGGGCCAAGGGGGCGCAGTGAAGGCCCGGCCTGGTCTCGATCCCCAGCTCCGAGAGCTCCATGGCAAGGGTACCGTTGTCCGTGGACCGGTGGTTCAGCGCCACCACCCCTAAGGACTTACCCGGGTCGGTGACCCCGTAGGTCTCAACGCCTTCGATGCCCTTGAGCCCTTCGAGCAGAAGCCTCTTCAGCTCCGCTTCCCTGGCCCTTATGGCCTCGATCCCCGTGGACTTCAGCCATCCCAAGGCCCCAAGAAGCCCCGCTATGCCCGGCAGGTTCGGCGTACCTGACTCGAACTTGTCCGGCATGGCGGAGGGCTGTGTCTCCTGGTGGGAGAAGCTCCCGGTGCCCCCTTCCACCAGGGTAGAACAGGCCTCCGCCAGGGAGGGGCTCCACACTATGCCCCCTATCCCCTGAGGTCCCATGAGCCCCTTGTGGCCCGTAAAACACAAAGCCCCTATGGAAAGGTCCGAAACGGATATCTCCTCAACCCCCGCGGTCTGGGCGGAGTCCACCACCAATGGAACCGACATCCTCCGGCAGGCCTCCGCCACCGCCTCCAGATCCTGCATTGTCCCGCATACGTTGCTGCCGTGGCACAGCACCGCAAGGTCCGCCCCGTTCAGGGCCTCCCTGAAGTCCTCCAGCGGAAGCGTGCCGTCCGGGCCGCACCTCACCACCCGCACCGTGACGCCCAACTCCTCAAGGCGTCTTAAGGGGCGTATCACCGCGTTGTGCTCCATGGATGTGGTGACCGCGGTCATGCCGGGCTTGAGATACCCCTTGAGGACCACGTTAAGGGCCTCCGTCACGTTGGACGTGAAGGTCACGTACCGGGGGTCCCCGTTGGAGCAGCCGCCGAAGAACCGGGCCAGCTCCTCCCGGCATCTTAAGACCATGTCCATGGTGGCAAGATCCCTTGACGAAGCGGACCCCCTGGCCAGGTTCGCGCCGTCCTGGGTCATGAACCGGTACATGGCCTCCGCCACCTCAAGGGGCTTAGGCCACGTGGTGGCGGCGTTGTTAAGGTATACCCTGCGGGTTTCCATTGGGATCAGCCTATGGTCACGGCCTTGGGCATGCGGAACACCTGCTCGGTTATCTCGAACATGTTGGAAACCGCGCCCGCCGCGATCCTGTCGGTGATTCCGAAGTGCTTCGTGCAGGTTCCGCAGACCAGCACCTGGGTTCCCTGGGCCTCCATCTCCCTTATGGTGTCGCAGGCGGAGGATTCCGGAAGGGCCAGGAAGACGCCGCCGTTCATCAACGCCAGCACCCCAACCCGCCCGGACTGCCTCATGGTCTCAAGGAAGGCCTTCATCAGCGCCTCCCCCAGCTCCGCCGACTCGGACCCCATGGTCCTGGAGAGGATGAGAAGCCCCATGTCCATGGCGGAGCACGAGCATCCCGCGCCCACCTCCGCGGGGCTTGGGACGGGGTGGGAACCCGTCCCCTCCAAAGCCTTTTCGCCCCGTATCAGGGTACCCTCTGGACCTTCCGCCCTGCTGACCCGGTATCCCTTGCCCTCAAGGAACCTGGTAACGTTGCCCGCCGCCACCGGGTTGTCCACCAGGACCTCCAGGTCCACCTCGCCCCGGTCCACCGCCTCTTTGGTCATCATCACCGGCTGGGGGCAGTTCCTGCCCCTGGCGTCTATCCTCATGCCACATGCCACCTCCGTCTTCAACCTCCATTGGCGCTTGATGGAATTGTCCTTTTTATCGGGGCCAAGAGACCCCTCTATACGCCCCGATTCCCCGGTGGGACCTTAAAACCTCCGCGGCTCAACGGGGCTTTACCTGTCCCCTAAAGCCCCGGTTGCCGCCTAATGGCCCATGCACGCAAGAAGCGCCCCTGGGAGCCCATCATCTTATACGCTTCCCATCCTCCGATATGACCGCCACCTTAAGGCTGAGCTCCTCCGCCTTGAGGGCCACCTGCTCAAGGTAGGCCTCGTCGAACTTGAGGGCTATCCCGCAGCTCTCGGTGAGATGTCTTGGGGAGGGGCATACGTGGTGGGGCACCATGAGCTCCCGCAGGCGCTTGTGAAGCATCATCCCCTCCGAGGCCCCTTCGAACAGGCAGTACAAACTAGCCAACCGGCACCCCCCTCAAGGCCGTAAGCGCCGCCCCCAACGCCCCGGCGAAGGCCCCATCCTTCACGGGGTTAAGGCGCATCCGCCCCGTGGACATGAGCTCCGGAGCGCCTTCCAGCTGGGACAGCCCCCCGGTGAAGGCGAAGGATCCCCCTTGGGGATTTATGAAACTTCCAAGGGCCTCAAGCCTTCGGGCCAGGGACTGGAACATCCCCTTGGCCACCCTGCCCCTTGGAACTCCGCGGTTTAAGAGGGATATGACCTCGCTCTCCGCGAAGACCGCGCACATGGAGCTCACCTCCACGGCCTCCTGGGCCTCAAGGGCCTCCCGTACCATCTCCACCATGCCGAACCCCATGACCCTTGCCATGTTCTCAAGGAAACGGCCGGTGCCGGCGGCGCAGCGGTCGTTCACCCGAAAGTCCAAGACTCTTCCCCGTGTATCCATCTCCAAGGCCTTGCTGTCCTGGCCCCCCACGTCCAGCACGAACCGGGCCCCAGGGGCCAGGGCAACGGCCCCCAGGGCGTGGGCGGATATCTCGGACACCACAGAACAGTTGTCGAAAATCCCCTTCAGAAGGTGCCGGCCGTAGCCGGTGAGCCCCGCTGTTGGAGCGCTTGGAAGGCGGGAGGGCAGGGACTTAAGGTCCGTCCCCTCGGAGGATATCCTTCCCATGTCCTCCAGGGCCTGATCCTTGAGCAGCACCCATTTTATGAACCGGCTTCCCGCGTCTACCCCAAGGGCCAAGGACATGAATCACGCCTCCCGGTGTCTCTTGAGTCTCTTAAAGGCTCTCCAGGAACGCCTCGACCCTGGTTCTGATCTGTCCCTCGTCGCCGGGGGCGTAGTCGGTCTCAAGGCAAAGGAGCGGAATTCCCTCCTCCTTAAGGCGCCTCTTGAGGGATGCCTCCTCCACCTGGTAGGTGGAGCAGAAGCTGAGGGTAACGTCTATCACCCCGTGGACACGGTACTCCCTTGCCAGCTCCACCACGTCGTCCAGCCGGCCCTGGTTGGGGGAGAAGCAGGCGCAGTTTATGCCATCAAGGTAGCGGTCCGCCAGAGCGTCTATGAGACCCTCCAGGTCCTTGGCGGAGGTGTCCACGGAGCTTTTGAAGTACCTGGTGCCGGTGCAGTTCTCCTCCACCACCACCGCGGCCCCGCTGGTCTCCAGGATGTGATGTACCTTCCAGTTGGGCACCACTATGGGGCTCCCGGTCAAGAGCACCCGCTTGGTCCCCTTGGGGAACACCCCAAAGCCGGAGCTTACCCGGTCCCTGCACTCATCGGCGAGCTGCCGGGTCATGGAGGTGAACCTGCCTATGTCGTCGTAGAAGGCTATCTGGGACACCACCAGGGAGTCTATCCCCGATATGGGAACTGGGTCCGCCTTGCGGGTCTCGTAAAGGTCCCTAAGGGCCTGCCTCTTGGCCTCCACCTTCTCGATGGCCTCCAGGAGTTTCTCATGGGTGAGCTTCCGGTTGAAGCGGCCTTCCAGCTCCCCTATGAGCTCCCTTACCTGGGAGCGCCAAAGGGCCTTACCCTCCGGGGATTTGCGGTTCGGAAGGTCCATGACGTAGGTGGGGACCAGACGGCCCATCTCCTCCCAGGCCTTCTTCTTGCCGTCGCAGGTGTTCTCCGCCACCACCAGGTCCACCGACTGGAAGTAGGGGCACGTCTTGGACAGCTTGGCTCCCAGGGCGGCCTTTATCAAGGGGCAGAGGTTCCTGGGCAGCACCTTCTCGCCCTCAGGAACCCAGAACTGGGAGCCCGCGCAAAGCCCCACCATGAGGCCCCCGAGGGCCAGGATTATCTCCTCGGGGACGTAGACGCAGAAGGAGCCCGCCACGAACCCGCCGTTCCTCTTGTGGTCTACCAGCTCCTTTATCCTAAGCCCGTGGACCTCCGCTATCACCATGTTGAAGTAGTCCATCCCGGAGGGCCGGTCCTTCTGGTGGAGGAACGCCTCCTCGAAAAGGGGTGGTAGAGCGGCGCAGAGCTTGTCGTGCAGCTCCAAGTCCAGTCCAAGGTCACTCCACATCTCACGGTAATCAGCCAACTGAAACTCCTCCTTCCGATTCTCCCCCCGGTGAGAACGAGCCCTCTTAACCGGGGCTGTCAAATGGATGACGCACAAGACGCCGTCATTTGCTGGGGAAGAACCGGAAACCGATGGGAACGGTTTTCAAGGGAGCCCGTCGGGAGCCATCCGACATGAGGCCCCGGCGCTTGATTTCAACAGGGGAGGGCCGAAACCCACCGGCTTCCGGTTTTCATGGGGTTGGCGCGCATGCCATGCGACAGGACAAGGCCTCAAAGAACGCGCATGCCTACCCCTCCTCTGCCGGTGGTATAAGGGATCACCTGGTATGATAGCATAAGCTTTCAAAATAGGAACTTATATTGGGTAATCCCCTTAAGCGGTTATAATCATACCATAACCGATTGCATGTTAGGAGGATTCAGCGATTTGAGCGAAGATCGTCTGGGCAAGGCCCCAATATCGTCTTTGATCGTAAAGTTCTCGGGCCCCGCCATAGGGGCGCTGATAGCCCACGCCCTTTACAACATAACCGACCGGGTCTTCGTGGGCCGGGCGGTGGGTTCCGAGGGGCTTGCGGCCCTCTCCCTGGCGTTCCCGATCATGCTTGCCTTCATCGCCCTTGGGCTTGTGGCGGGGGTGGGGACCTCTTCCCGGATGGCCATATGCCTTGGGGCCTCCGACCGGGATGGGGCCTTGAGGGCCCTGGGCAACGGGCTTCTACTGGCCCTGGTGGGGGGCGGCGTGTTCGTGGCGGCATCCTTGGTGGGGATGGACCTCTTCGCCTCCTCCCAGGGGGGGGAGGGTAGGGTGCTGCAGCTCTCAAGGGACTACATGAGGATAGTGCTCCCCGGTTCCATATTCTCGGTGGTGGGGATGACCATGACGCCGGTCTTAAGGGCCCTCAACAGGCCCAACTCCGCCATGGGGGTGCAGCTGGCGGGGGCGCTGCTGAACGTGGCGCTGGATTGGTGGTGGGTGATGGGGCTTCACGCCGGCGTCAAGGGAGCCGCTTGGGCCACCTTGGTGTCCCAGGCCTTCATGGCCCTCTCCGGGGTCCTGCTGGTCCTTAGGACCTCAAGGCTTGGCGTAAGGCACCTCCGTCCGGACCTTTGTATCATGAGGCGCATCGTGTCCGTGGGGCTGCCCTCGGGGCTCACCGAGATGGGGTTCACCATAGTGATAGCCCTGATGAACCGGCAGGTCAAGTTCTACGGCGGCGACGCAGGACTTTCCGCCCTGGGCATATTCTTCGGCCTGGACGCTTTGTTCTTCCTCCCCGCCATAGGGTTGGGGGAGGGGGCCCAGCCCATAATAGGGTACAACTACGGGGCGGGGAACCTGGAACGGGTGAGGAGGACCATCTGGACCGCGGTGGCCTACGCGGTGGGCTATTTTTGCCTTAGCCTCCTGGTGGTCCAGATCTTTGCGGAACAGCTGGTGGGGTTGTTCGTGAAGAACGACCCGGAGCTTCTAAAGATGGCCGCATGGGGGCTTAGGGTGTCCTACGCCGGGGCCCCCATGGCGGGGATGTCCATAACCGCCGGCTACTACTTCCAAGGCATAGGCAACTGGCGGGCGGGGCTTCTCTCCGCCATGTGCCGGGTGGTGCTCTTCGTCCTGGTGCCCCTCGTGGTGCTGCCGCCCATATTCGGCATAACCGGCGTCTGGATGGCGCTGCCGGTGGCTGACGTGGGAGGGTGTCTCTTGGGATTCTACCTGGTCAGAAGGAGTCTAAGGTCCCTGTCATCGGGGGAGTCTTAGGGGGTGCGACAGGATCCCCGACTCGGACACCATGGACTCCAGCGACTTTAGCGGCATAGGGGGGCTGAACAGGAACCCCTGTATGCAGCCTATGCCCATGTTGGTCACGGCGGAGCACTGTTCCCGGGTCTCCACCCCTTCCACCACGGTCTCAAGCTTAAGGGCCTTGGCCATGCCCAGTATGGCGGCTATTAGGGCCATGTCCTTCTCGCTCCTTGGAACTTGGCTTACGAAGGACTTGTCCACCTTAAGACCTGTCCAGCGTGAAGTCCCTAAGGTAGCTCAACGACGAGTAACCGGTGCCGAAGTCGTCTATGTAAATCCTAACTCCGGCCTTCCTAAGGTCGAAGAACACCTTCTCGGCCCTCCGCCGCTCCTCAAGGATGGCGTTCTCCGATATCTCAACTATGAGAAGCTTGGGGTCCAGCTGGGATCTCTCGAGGGCCAGCCTTATCTTCTCCTCGGGGTTGCCCAGCCTAAGCTCCGTGCCCGATAGGTTGACGGAGACCGGAACTTCGCCTATGGGGCCCTGGGACCAGCTCTTGGCGTCCATGCAGGCCCGGTTGAGCACCCACTCGCCTATCTCGAGGATGAGCCCCGTGCTCTCCGCTATGGGTATGAACTTGGAGGGGGGCACGTAGGTTCCCTTCCCGGTGGGCCAGCGGAGCAGGGCCTCCATGGCCACCACCTTGCAGTTGACAGGGTTTACCAGGGGCTGGTAGTGCAGCTGGAACTGTTCCTCCCGGATGGCCCGTCGGATGCCGTTCTCCAGCACCATCCTCATGGTGAAGTCCCTTCGGATGTCCCGGTTGAACCGGATGCACCTAGCTCCCCCCAGCTCCTTGGCCCGGCGCAGGGCGTGAAAGGCCTTGTCAAGCAGTTCGTCGGGCCTTGTGCCGTCGTGGGGTGATATGGATATCCCAACGCTGCAGCTCACGGTTATCACCGGGTGGGTGTCCGTAAGGGGTTCCCGGAAGGCCTCCACCACCCGATCCCCCAATGCCAAAGTTTCGGTCTCGTGGCGGGACAGCAGCACCGCAAAGGTGTTCCCCTCCAGCCGGAACACCCCCTCGTTCTTCCCCACCGCGTCCTTTATGCGCCGCAGGGCCAGCTGGAGCATCCGATCCCCCCCGTCGTGCCCAAGGAGCACGTTTACGTCCCGGAACCTATCCATGTCCGCCAGCAGAAGCCCCACCGGGTCGTGGCTGGGGGGGAGGATTTCGGAAAGCCGGCTTAACAGGTACGGGCGGTTGGGCAGGGCGGTCACCGGGTCGTGGGTGTAGATCCAGGGCGGGGCGGCATCTTGCGTTGTGTTGTCCGCCAGCACCGAGAAACCTATCCTCCCTCCCCGGGGGTCGTTTATGGAGCGCACCCGCACCTTAAGGGGCACTATCGCCCCGTCTAAGCGGCGCAGGTTCACCTCACCCTCCCAATGCCCCTTTTCCTTTACTATCCATGCCACGCTGGAGGCGGTGGCGGGGCTCTGCAGGAACCTTGAGAAGCGCTTCCCCAGAAGACGGTTCATGGGGGTCTTCAGTTGATCCAACATGGCGTCGGTGGCGGCCATCACCCGGCCCTCGTGGTCTAGGACCACGCACATCCTGTCCACCTGCCCCAGCAGCATATCCTCCCACATGGAAGCCCTGTCCCAGGAGGCCATCACCGACACGCCGGAGGGGACCGGGTTCACGAAGGCCGTCACGCTGCGGTCCTCCAAGTGGAGCCTGAGCCTTGAGGCCCTGCCCCGCAGGGCCCAAAGAAACGCCTCCCTGGCGGCGCCGTGTCCCTTCCTTGCGAAGGTCTGCCCCTCTGCAAGTCCCATCTCCCGGGCCAGCTCCAGCCCCTCCTGGTTGTGGTCCAACAGCTCCCCCTGTGGGGACAGGAGAAGAAAAGCCCAGCCTCGCTGCTTCAACGTCTTGGGAGCGAAGATCTCTTCAAGGCTGGGGGCTTTGGATTGCATGGCCGAATCTCCTTTTCTTTGGGGATGGTCCTTCCCCTTGGGGTGCCGTAAATTGGGCAAGTTGTCATTAGATATTTTACAGCCTTGCGACTTTCTTGGGTCGCACTCTATGGGGTCAATGGTATCAAAAATATATAATTAATCAAGTACTAGGGTCCCATAAAGGCTAGGCGGAGGTCCCTGTGGCGATGGGACTTCCGCCTGCTTAAGGGTTGAGCGTTGACCTTAGGGGCTACCCAAGCCACTTGGGAAGGGATGCTTTGTAGAGCCTGTGTAGGTGCTGTGTCACAGGCCCGGGTTTGCCGTTTCCGATGCGTCGGCCCCCTATGCGCACCACCGGCAGGATCTCCTTGATGGAGCCGGTTATGAACGCCTCGTCGGCGGTCTCAAGCTCGTTTACCCTTGGACAGCGCTCCTCCACCTTGAAGCCCGCCTCCTTGGCCAGGTGCAGAACTATCCCCCTGGTTATGCCCGCCAGCACCCTGCCCACCGGGGCGGTTATTATCCTGCCGGCGGCGCACAGGAAGAAGTTGCTGGACGACGCCTCGGTTATCTCCCCGTTGGGGCAGAACAGGGACTCGAACACGTCCCCCATGCCCGCCACCGGGATGTAGCCGAACATGTAGTTTATGCTCTTTATGAGGGGGAACGGCCTTTCCATGGCCACCGGCTGCAGGGCTATGCCGGTCCTGTACAGCTCCGGGTCCGGCAGCTCCAGTGGCTCCACCAGCACGTAGAGCCGGGGCTTGGGGAAGCGCTTGTTCTCCATCACGTCCCCGCCGGTTATGTAGGGCTTCATTATTATCTCCCCCTCCGGAAGCTCCGGACGGCTCAGTATGTGGGAGAATATCTCCGGTATGCGGGACACCAGATCCTTTGCCTCTATCCCCGCCTGCTCGGCGCTCCTCAAGAGACGCTCCAGGTGGGGTCCCGGGGCGAACGGCCGCCGGTCGTAGGTCCTTATGGACTCAAACACCCCTATGCCCCTTTGGATGGCGTAATCGGACAAGGGCACGTACGCCCTTTCAAGGGGCGTGAACTCACCGTCGTGATAACAGAACATCATCACAAACCCTTCTTTCCCTAGTGGTGGTCAAGCCATAAGTATAATCCAAAAATCAAAATGCGCCATGACGCCGTGGCGGTGAGGTTGTATATTTAAAACGCGGTTTCCAAGGCTCAGGGGCTTTTACGCCCCCGATGCCGGGGGACCACTTAAGCCTATCACAGAGGGGGGCCCTTATGGAGGTTCTGGCGCTGGATCTATCGTCCGCGGGGCTTGAGTTCGCCTTGGTCCGACGGGACGGGAGCTCAAGGCTTAATGGCATGGTAAAGCTTAGGTCCTTTGATCCCTCTGAGGCTCGGATGGTCTCTTCGCGGCTGCTGGACGCTTTGGGTGGAAGTCCCGTCCGGTTGATCGCCTCCAGCGGCGGGCTTAACCGTCCCGTGGGGGTCGGGGTCTACTGGCTTGAACCATCCCTGGAGGAATCCCTGTCCTCCGCCGGGGCCATGGGCTTTGCCCCCCTGACGGCCCTTTTGACCGCCCAGGCCCTGGGGCTCAAGGCGCTTCTGGTGGAGCCCATGACGTCCTGCGAGGTCCTCCCTCACTCACTTATAACCGGCCTGCCGGAGCTTCCCGTAAGGCCGCTGCGGCACGCCCCCCAGGTCAAGTGGTGCAACGTCACCGCAAGGGAGGAGGGGCTGTTCCCCGAGGACGCCTCTTCGGTGGTGGCGTACCTGGGCCGGGGGTTCTCGGTGTGCGCCATCAAGGGAGACCTGGTGTTGGACTCCAACAACCCGGAGGAGACTGGCCCCTTCTCGGTGGCCTTCTCCGGCTCGGTTCCCGCCATGGACCTCGTAAGGGAGGCCTTGAGCGGCCGCAGGAGCCGGGAGGACCTTTTAAGGCTCCTGGCGGGGGGCGGCGGCGTGGCGGGGTACCTCGGGACGTACCTCATGACCGAGGTGGAGGCGGCCTTCCAGAGGGGCAACCAAAGGGCGGCGGAGGTGGTGGGCGCCATGGCCCATCAGGTGTCCCAGTGGATAGGCGCCATGGCGGGGGTCCTTGACGGCCGGGTGGACTTCATAGCCCTTTGCGGCGGGTGCTCCGCCTTCACCGATCTTGCGGGGCTCATATCCCGCCGGGTCCAGTGGATTGCCCCGGTGTTCAGATACCCCAGGATCACCGGCCTTCAAGCGGTGTCGCAGCTGGCCTTCAGATCCCTGGAGGGGAGGTACGTAGCTCCGGCTGACATGTCATAAGTTCCTTGCCCACAGGGGACGGGCTAGGCGAGGGACTCCATCTTCGGCTCCCGGCACAGGAGCTCCTCCATGAGCCTGCGAGGGACCTCCCCTTCGAAGAGCACCCTGTAGACCCCTTCGCATATGGGCATCTCCACCCCCCAGCGCTTGGCGTGCTCCCTTATGGCCTGGGCGGTGAAGGCCCCCTCCGCCACCTGACCCAGTTCCGCCTTGGCCTGGTGGAGCTCCATGCCGGAACCTATGAGCATGCCCAGCTTGAGGTTCCTTGAGTTGGAGCTGAAACAGGTGGCCATGAGGTCCCCTATGCCCGCAAGGCCCGATAGGGTGATGGGATCCGCCCCCATGCGCATGGCAAGGCGGGACATCTCCGCAAGGCCCCGGGTGGCCAGGGCGGATACCCCGTTGTCCCCCATGCGCATGGCCCTGGCCATGCCGCACGCTATGGCTATCACGTTCTTCACCGCTCCCCCAAGCTCGACTCCCGTCACGTCGGAGCTGCCGTAGACCCTGAAGCGGCTGCTGTTCACCAGCCCCTGCCAGTGCCTTGCCTCATCTGGATCGTCGGAAGCTATCACCACCGCGGTGGGAAGCCCAAGGGCCACCTCCTCCGCATGGCTTGGGCCGGAGAGCACCGAATACCTGTCCCCGGGCGCCTCCTCCTCAAACACCCGGTGGAGCAGGTGCCCGGTGGATATCTCTATCCCCTTGGCCAGATTGAGCCACCGGCGAGGGCCGTAAGACCTTGCGGAGCGCAGAAGCTCCCGCACCCCCTGGGCGGGCACCGCCGCCACCGTGAGGTCAGATGCGCCTAAGGCCTCCGATATTTCGGAGGTTACCCGTACGTTGGGACTTAGCAGCAGGTCCTTGAGATACCTGGGATTTCTGCCCGAGGACTCCATGTGGCGGGCCATGTTGGCATCCCTGCACCAAAGCACCACCCGGTGCCCGTTCCTTCCTAAAAGGTCCGCCACCGCGGTACCCCAGCTCCCGGCCCCCAACACCGAGATGATCGCCCCTTCGCTCAAACTCACAACCCCCTTGGGTCCAAAGTCCCTTCCTGCGTGGTGCCGCTGCAGCAGCTGGGCCTATGGTTTATAATTCAAAAATAGTGGTCCCCGTTGGGACACGGTAATTATACTCATCATCCTTTTGAGGAGGGACTTCCCCTTATGTTCCAGTTCGATAAGATCAAGCTTACCAGATCCGCCCTGGTGGGGGCCCTTTACGTGGCCCTTACGCTGGCCTTCGCCCCCATATCCTACGGGCCCGTGCAGTTTAGGGTCTCGGAGGTGCTCACCCTGTTCCCGTTCCTCTGGCCCGAGGCCCTGGCGGGACTGGGCATAGGGTGCCTCATATCCAACCTGGCGGGGGGCTTCGGGTGGGTGGACGTGGTTTTCGGCACCTTCGCCACGGTTTTAGCCGGATACCTCACCATGAGGTCCAGGAACCTCTTCATGGGGGCCCTCTGGCCCGTGCTCGTCAACGGCCTTGTGGTTGGGGGATATCTCTCGGTGCTGCTCAAGATGCCCTGGCACCTCTCGATGGCCTACGTGGCCCTGGGGGAGGCGGGGGTCTGCTTCGGCCTTGGGGTGCCCCTTGTAAGGGCCCTCTCCCGTCTTCCGGAGGGCCGGTTTTCGGCCCTGAAGGGCAGGGGCCGGTGAGGAAGGGCCTGTCCCCATGAGCTGGATTTCCAACCTATCCTGGCGGCTCAGGCAGCTCAGCTACCCCGAGGAGTTCCGCCTTCCGGAGCCTGAGTTCGACGGCGACCAGCTGGACACCCTTGAGGACCTGGTGCAGCTCATACAGCCCGCCCTCATATCCTCCGAGGACCTTCATCGCAGGGACAAGAGGGAACTGGCCCGCTTCCTGGCGGAGCTCGGCACCGGGGTGTGGCGGGTGAAGAAGAAGGTGGAGTCCATGAAGCGGGTGCCCAAGGAGATCCGGGAGGCCATATACGCCCTGGAGAGCACCTGGGAGTCCATGGCTCAGGACGGTGTGCAGGTCATAGACCACGTGGGGGAGGTCCCCCTTGGCATGGTGCCCAAGGTGGTGCAGGTGGTCGAGGTGCCGGGGCTGGAGAAGGAGATGATAGTTGAAGCCCTCAAACCCACCATAATGCTCAAGGGAGAGGTCATACAGGTGGGGGAAGTGGTGCTTGGGCGTCCCGGAGGTGAGGCCAGAGATGGCGATACAGCATAGGAGGCATCACGGGGCACCGAAGTTTGATGGACTGCCCAACAGTGCGGGGGCCAAGGCGGTTTTGGACGGCTACCAGAGGGTCGAGGCCATAGCCTCCCTGGTGGAGTCGGTCATCATATGGCGCTCCCAGTGGCTTTTAAGGAAGGGGGCCCTGCAGGAGGCGGAGGACGTGCTGTTCCGCCTCATCTTCAAGGAGGGCTCCAGGAACCCGGAGGCCATGGACCTTCTGGGCCGCATATACTTCCACCGGGGGCAGGACATGAAGGCGGTGGAGATATGGAGAAGAGCCCTGGAGCTGCAGCCGGGGAACATCAAGCTTAAGAGGACCCTGAGCCTTGCTAAGGCCATAGAGGAGGGCAAGAGGTCCGCCATAATAGCGGCCCACCGGCTGGGCCTTGCCATAAAGGCGGCGTTGGCCGCGGGGGGCCTATGCGCGGTGCTATTTGGCGCCTTCCTTGGAGCCAAACACCTGGAACGTTGGCTCAAGGGCCCAGAGCCCGCGGCGTTGGAGGCCCACTACTACTACGACGTCTCGAAGCTCTCCACCCCCATGAAGGGATCGTACCCCCTTGGGTTTACCCGGGTGAAGCAGGGTACCTCCATCTCAAGGGGACGGGTGGAGGTGTTGGTGGAGCAGGAAGGGGACGCGGTGAGGGTGTTTGGCAAGGTGCCAAGCCTTCTTACCCGCTATCAGGTGGAGATGGCGGTGTACGCCATGGATGGGGCCAAGCACGTTGACCTGAGGGGCCTCGAGGTGGAGCGCAGCTACCGGGTTCAACGGGGCGACAGCCTGTGGCTCATATCAAGAAGGCTCTACGGGGAGGGTCAGGCGTGGACGGTGCTGTCAAGGCACAACGGCCTGGAGGACCCCTCCAAGCTCAAGGTTGGGCAGACCCTGAGCCTTCCCCTGGGGGACGAGGAGCTCGTCCCGGACCGGCGGTGACCTGCCGCTTGCGGGGGCCCGCATGAGCTTGGACCGAGTACCATCCGGGCGCTCCTTCAGGGAAAAGATGGGCTGCGCCGAGGCGGCGTGCCGAGTGTTGCTCCTTTGGGGCATCTTCCTTGGGATCAGCTTCGTGCTCAAGCGGTTTTTCCCCGCCTTGTCGCTGGACGTGAAGCCCCTCAACCCCATTAAGGTGGGGGTGGCCATGGCGGCGCTTTGGGCGGCCTTCAAGGGGTCCGGCGGGCTTACCCGCCGTCTGATGGATTCTATGGAGCGTAGGTACGGCCCCTGAGGCGAGGTCGCCCCGTTCCCGTCAATAAGCAGATGGTCAGGCGAAGACTCCGGGGGGGAGGGATGCGGTGGTGGCCCTGCAGAGCACCATCACCTCCCCCTTCGCCTTGGGAGACTTTATGGGGGACATGTTGATCACCAGCGACGTCCTGCGGGACCTTAGGTGAACCCGAAGCAGGGGCCTCTTCCCCTCTCCGGCGGCAAGGAACTGTTCCCGGACTCTCTCCCGATCCTGGTGGTCCATCAGGTCCCAAAACCTGGTTCCCGTAAGACTCGGCAGGTCCCTGAAGAGGGATGCCATGGCCCGGTTGGCGAAGCTTATGGTCCCGTCGGGGGAACAGAGGGCCACCATGAGGTCCATGCCGTCCAGGATGTCCCTGGTGCGGCCCGCCTCCATGGCGGCCCTTCTCTCCACCCCCTTGGCGTGGCTGATGAGACTGTTCATGGCCTTCACGATGCCCTCCAGCTCCCCGGATTCCAAAGAAAGCATCTCCAGGTTCCCCGAGGCGGTCATCTGCGCCACCTTTTCGTACACCCCCTGAAGGGGTTCGCTTATGTGGGTTCGGTGCCACATTATAAGGCCTGTGCACATCCCAAGCCCCAGCAGGGCCACCCCAAGAAGGACCCGTCCCATGAGCTCCCGCACTTCCCTTGCGATCCAACGGTCAACCCTGATGTGTCCCTCCGCTACTGGGTTGCCCAGTGGATCCCACAGGAGCGCCGCAATGTCCAAGGAGGAGGAACTTATTGGCACTATGGAGACGGCGTCCTTGGGGTCCCTGTGGGGGGACCTTTCTCTTGCCCGGGGGATGGGGGATATCTCAATAAGGCCCGGTACAACCCCTCGCATCTCCTTAACTTCTGGAAGTGGACGGGTGAGCACCAGCCAGCCCGCCATGGGGAGCTTGGAGTCGCTGTCCCTTATCTGTCTTGCGGCCATGAGGTATATCTGGTTGTCCAAGGATACGATGCCCCTGGAGTAACCGGTCTTGTAGGACCTTGCCAGGAGCTCCTTGAAGAGTGATATCTCCTCCCCGGAGCAGCCCGCCAGCCACTTGGTGCCCCGGATGTACCTGCCGTGCCATCGCACCGAAAGGCCCTTCGTGAAGAACGCCGCGTGGCTCAGGTTGGCGTTCTCGAAGGACATGAGGTTCAGGTTTTCCTCCTCGAAGGACAATTCCCCCCCCAGGACGAACCGGTATGCCTGGTCCCAGTTGGCCCAATCTATGCACAGAAGATCCAGCTGGGCGGCCTGGTAGTCGAGAAAACCCCTGAGCTCCGCCCCCCTTCCCCTGGCCTCCTGCACCTCCAACCTGAAGAGGGCCCTGTCGGCGTACTCCATCAGGGCCAGGAACAGCATGCCGGACAGGACCACGAACATGAGGGCGAACCCCAAAGGCATCTTCCACCAGTTTTTACCCAAGGACTCGCCCCCCTTCCACAATACTTGTGCGTGGCCCCATAGGCGGATTATATCACCGGCGCAAAGCAAAATTTTCCACCTTTCCCACGATTCTTCCGGCGGGTTGGATGGTAAAATCAGTTCAAAGGGCGGTTTTAAGGGGGTATGAAGGTGCGTTTCCTGGTGGCGGATGATGACCCAAGCAGCAACCGCCTCTTCCGAATATACCTTTCCGACATGGGGGAGTGTCTAAGCGCCCAGGACGGCGCGGAGGCCCTCAGGGTCTTTGAGGAGGCGGCGAACGGCGGCGCCCCCTTTGACGCGGTTCTACTGGACGTGCTGATGCCCCAGATGGACGGGGTGGACGTTTTAAGCCACATCCGCTCGCTGGAGCAGCGGCTGGGCTTGCCCCCAACGCCGGTGGTGTTCCTCTCCGCCCTTGGGGAGGATGAGGTACTTGGGGCGGTGGACAGGGATCCCAGGGTGGCGGTGGTGCGCAAGCCCGTTTCCAGGGATTCCCTCAAGGCGGCGATGGATAGACTGCTGGGGCCTTCGGGGGCTTAGGCGCCCCGGTGGGTTATGATTATGCATCATTGCATCACGTTGGAGGTGTTTCAATGGCTTTGGAGGAGATAGTGGGGCCCGTGATGGTGGGGCCCTCTTCGAGCCACACCGCCGGTGCGGTGAGGCTGGGCAACCTCGCCAGGCTCTGCTGGGGAGGGGAGGTCCGGGAGGTGGACATATTCCTCAGGGGCAGCTTTGCCGCCACCTTCTGGGGGCACGGCACCGACAAGGCCCTCTTGGCGGGGATCATGGGGTTCTCCCCCAGCGATGAGTCCCTTAAGGAGTCCTTCAGGATAGCCGCGGAGCGGGGGCTTAAGTACCGTTTCCACGGGGAGAAGGTGGATGGAGCCCATCCTAACTCGGTGCGCTTCGTGATGAGGGAGGGCGACAAGATGATGGAGGTGGTTGGCGCCTCCCTGGGCGGCGGGGCGGTGGAGCTGCAGGAGGTGGACGGCTTCAGCCTTAGGGCCTCCGGGGAGCTTCCAACCATGGTGACCTTCCACCGGGACGAGCCCGGGGTCATAGCGGCGGTGAGCGCCATCCTGGCGGAGGCGGGGATAAACGTGGCGTCCATGAACGTGCACCGTCAGGGCCGCGGCAAGGGGGCCGCCATGGTGCTGGAGCTTGACGCCCTGCCTTCGGAGGAAGTGCTGGAGCGGATCAGGAAGTGCCACGGGGCCATAAGGCGCCTTATGCTCATACCCTCCCTGGGAGAGGAGGCGGGAAGATGAGGTCCTTTGACGCCATCTTGGAGAGGGCCAGGAACCTTTCTCTTACCGACGCCATACTTTCCATTGAGGAAGAGGAGCGGGGCGTGCCCAGGGCTGTGGTGCTGGAGCGCATGCTCTCCCGCCTTAGGGACATGAAGGCCTCGGTGGTGTCGGTGGAGCAGCGTCCCCCAAGGGCAAGGCTGGTGGGCGGCGAAGGGGAGTCGCTGGAGCACCTAAGGCGCTCCGGTTCGCCCCTGTCGGGGGACTTTGTGAGCCTGGCCTGTTCCATATCCATGAAGGTGGCGGTGGGCAACGCCGCCATGAGGCGCATAGTGGCCTGTCCTACCGCCGGCAGCTGCGGAATAGTGCCCGGGGTCTTGGCCGCCTACTCCAGGACCCATGAGGTGTCGGAGGAGGAGCTGTTGAAGGGCCTTTTGGTGGCCGGCGCGGTGGGGTCCGTGATAGCCGAGCGGGCCACCCTGGCGGGGGCTGAGGGGGGCTGCCAAGCGGAGTGCGGCGCCGCCGCCGCCATGGCCTGCGCCGCCCTGGTTCACCTCAAGGGCGGGGATCCGGAGGCGGTGTTCCACGGCGCCGCCTTGGTGCTTCAGTCCATAATGGGAATGGTGTGCGACCCCGTGGCGGGTCTTGTGGAGGTGCCCTGCGTGGTTAGAAACGGCACCATGGTGGGGGTGGCGGCGCTGTGCGCCGACATGGCCCTGGCGGGGGTGAGGTCCACCATACCACCCGACGAGGTGGTGGACGCCATGGCGGCGGTGGGAAGGGCCCTGCCGTCGGCCCTCAGGGAGACCTCCGAGGGGGGGCTTGCGGCCACCCCCACGGGACAGCGGATAGCAAGGCAGCTAATGGCGGAGGCGCCTAGGCTTAACTAACGGCTTCGGCCCTAAGACCACTGGGATTGACCTTGGCAGCGTAAAGGGAGCGCCGCCGTTTACGGGTGGATAAGGCCTGGGCGGCGGGGAATACGAAGATCAACCCTCCGGGGCGTCGGGCATGACCTGGCGCCCCAAACCTATTAGGGACCTCATGTGAAGCACCGTCTCGAAGACCTGGGCGGTGGGGTCTTCGCCAAAATGGAAGAGATGGCTGAGACAGCCGCAGTCGGAGGATCCAAACCGGGGTATGGGAGTTCCCCCAAGCCTCCCTATGCTCTCCGCCAGGAGGCACTCGATCTTTAGGTGGGTCCTCACGGGGATGCCCCGCTTTGCCTTGCAGAGCCTTGAAAGGTAGTCCACGTGCCAGCGCGGGATCTTTACGGTCCCCAGGTGCCTTGCCATCCTCCGTTCCAGACCCCCCATCCCGGAGCCCACGTAGACGTAGTATCCCTTGGGAAACAGGATGTCGCCCAAGGCCCCCACGGTTACGCGGCTCTCATCCCCCAGCCTCATGAGCACGCAGTAGGCCCCTCGGTCCACCATGTGGGGTACCGCCGGCTCCAGGGGTATGGGGATGTTAATTGGTTCCGACAGGAGCCTAAGCTCCGGGTCCATGTCTATCCCCGCCGCCATGAGCCTTACCCCAAGGTCTTTGGCCTCCCTGAAGGCCTGGGCGAACCGAAGGTCCGTGTGCCAGTCGGGCAGGAAGGCCGAAGGGGCGGTGGACTGCACCAGGAACAGCACCCCCCGGTCCATGTGGTCGATCCCAGCCAGGTGCTTAAGGTGCTTGGTTCCCCTTTCGGAGGGGGCGTCTGGGAAGAACGCCGTAAGGCGGTTGAACAGGGTGCAGCTCTTGACCTCCAGGAGCATCCGGCAGGACCCCCCTTCGAGGAGGAGGTCGAAGCGGCTGTGGAGGTGTTTTACCTCCCGGGCCGCCACCTTAAAGCCTTTAAGGGGGCCTATCAAGCCCCGGTTTATGAGGGCTTCCGCCACCCGGTTCATCTTTATGGTGTCCAGGTGCACGAACCCGCCGTTTCTTAGGGTCCCGTGGACCTTGTAGGGCTTGGCCCCCTTTGAGGGGAGCAGGTAGACCCGCTGCCCTGGAAACAGGAGCTCCAGAAGGCGTCCTGGGTTTGGAAGATGGGCCTCCTGTGTTTTCCCGTCCACCATCACCTCCGCCACGAACCGGTTAATGCGCCTTAGGAAGGTTCCCTCCACCGGCTCGGGGTTCAAGAGCTCATTGAATTTTATGGGGTAACCGGGTTTACAAGGTCCCATGTGGGTCCGCTGGTCTCCTTTTAGTTTGGGGTTTCTGGCCATTGTAGCATCTTTAGAAAAAAGCCGAGGGACCTTTGAATGGGCCCCTCGGCGGATGGTTTAAGCCTTACTTCGGAGTTGCGGAAAGCCGCGGACCACAGGTTTACGCCATGGTCACCACGGTGCCCTCCCGGCCCTCCAGGGCGTCCACCGCCTTGTAGAGGGAGGTGATGATGGCCTTCTTGCCCGGGAAGGTCCTGGCGAACTTGACCGCTGCCAAGACCTTGGGGAGCATGCTCCCGGGGGCGAAGTGGCCCTCCTCCATGTACTTGATGGCCTCCGCCACGGTCATGTGGGATAGCTCCTGCTGGTTGGGCTTCTTGAAGTTTATGCAGACCTTGTCCACCTCGGTGAGGATGAGGAGGATGTCCGCCTCGATCTCCTCCGCCAGCTTCTCCGCCGCCAGGTCCTTGTCTATGACCGCCGCCACGCCGGAGAGGGAGCCGTCCATGTTCTCAACCACCGGGATGCCGCCGCCGCCGGCGGTCACCACGATGGTGGTGTCCCACAGCCTCTTGACCGCGGAGATCTCGGCGATCTTCTTGGGCTCTGGGGAGGCCACCACCCGCCTCCAGCCGCGGCCCGCGTCCTCCTTCATGGTGTAGCCCTTCTCGGCCATGAGCTTCTTTGCCTCCTCCTCGGTGTAGAAGGGGCCGATGGGCTTGGTGGGGTTCTTGAAGGCCGGGTCGTTGGCGTCCACCACCACCTGGGTCACCAGGGTGACCACCGGGATGTTGAGGTTCCGGTTACGCAGGGCGTCGCGAAGGGCCTGCTGGATCTGGTAGCCGATGTAGCCCTGGCTCATGGCGCCGCAGACGTCAAAGGGCATGGCGGGGGTCTCGGGGTTCGCCTGGGCGGCGATCTCCTGGCCCAGCACTATGCGGCCCACCTGGGGACCGTTGCCGTGCACCACTGCCATCTCGTAACCCCTCTTGCTTATCTCCGCCAGGTAAGCGGCGGTCTTCTTCACCACTTCAAGCTGGGCCTCCGCGGTGGGCGGGGTGCCTGCCTCCTGGAGGGCGTTGCCCCCCAACGCTACTACTACCTTAGTGGCGGCCATTACATATCACTCCTCGTTACCTTAGGATATGGGATATTCTAAACCAAAAGAGCCCTTGAGTTCAATATGATGTTACAACAACCTGGGTGTCAAGGTTGCCATGATTCAATAAAAGAGCTTTGGCAAAACGGGGAAATACTGTATTATTTTAAGTGAGAGTGCCGGCGTGGCCGGAGGGCTGTGAAAAATTAAGGAAGCGGGGGAAGGGACATGCAGGTGGAAAAGTGCCTTGACGAGATAGGCCGCAAGATCCTGAGGGCTCTTCAGGAGGACGCCAGGATATCATACAGCGAGCTTGGCCGGAAGGTGGGGCTATCCTCGCCCGCCATAGCGGAGAGGATAAGGCGCATGGAGAACGCGGGGATAATAAAGGGCTACAAGGCCATCGTGAGCCACGAGAAGCTGGGTTTCCCCATAACCGCCTTCATAAGGATCGCAATCCCCGCAAGCCGCATCCACGAGGCGGACCAGATAGCGGAGCGGATACCGGAGGTGCTGGAGTGCCACCACGTGACCGGCACCGACGGCATCATCCTAAAGGTGGTGGTGTCCTCGGTGGGGCACCTGGAGGAAGTGGTGAACCAGATGGGTTTCTACGGTCAGACCACCACCTCGGTGGTCCTTTCAACCCCCATAGCCAACCGGGTGGTGGAGCCCGCCATATCTCAGAAGGAGGAGGAGTGACGTTGAACCAGGCTATAAAGGCCATACTTTCAAGGCGCAGCATAAGGCGCTTCATCGACCGCGAGGTTAAGGAGGACGATATAAACCTGTTGCTTGAGTGCGCCTGCGCGGCCCCCAGCGCCGCCAACTCGAGGCCTTGGCACTTCGTGGTGGTGACCGAACGGGGAGTGCTGGACCGCATGGGCGAGGCCCATCCCTACGGCAAGATGCTTTTCGAGGCCCCGTTGGCTATCGTGGTCTGCGGGGACCCCACCAAGAGCGACTACGCCGCCCGGTACTGGGAGGAGGACTGCTCCGCCGCCATGGAGAACATCCTGATCGCCGCCGCCTCCCTGGGGTTGGGCTCCGTGTGGCTCGGGGTCAAGCACTCCCCCGAGAGGGAGGCCGCCATGAGGGCCATCCTCTCGGTGCCCGACCACGTGGCGATACTGGGCATCGCCGCCATAGGCTGGCCCGGGGAGGAGAAGGAACCCCACAGGGGCATCGACGATGGAGTGGTTCACAGGAACCGCTGGTAGATCTTTGCCTTTTTAATCTAACTCAGTCCCTTAGGTGGTAAAATCTAGGTTCACCCCCCGGTGCCCCCACCGGGCGGGTGTTCCATTTCTTTTGTTCGGAGGCAAGTCATGGAAAAGGGCAAGGAAGGTTCCGACCTCTTCCAGAAGGTGATCCCCCTTCCGCTGGAGGAGGAGATAAAGCACAGCTACATAGACTACGCCATGAGCGTCATAGTGGGCAGGGCCCTGCCGGACGCCAGGGACGGTCTTAAGCCGGTGCAGCGGCGGATTCTGTACGCCATGAGGGAGTTGGGCTTGAGGCACAACCAGCCCTTCAAGAAGTCCGCCAGGGTGGTGGGGGAGACCATGGGCAAGTACCATCCCCATGGGGACGCCGCCATATACGAGACCATGGTGCGGATGAGCCAGGACTTCAGCATGAGGTACCCCCTTGTGGACGGGCAGGGGAACTTTGGTTCCATAGACGGAGACCCCCCCGCCGCCATGAGGTACACCGAGGCCCGTCTTCACGCCTTGGGCGAGGAGATGCTGGCGGACATAGACGAGGAAACGGTGGATTGGCTCCCCAACTTCGACGAGTCCCTGGAGGAGCCGTCGGTGCTGCCCAGCCGCATCCCGAACCTTCTGGTGAACGGAAGCACTGGCATAGCGGTGGGCATGGCCACCAACATGCCTCCCCACAACCTCCGGGAGGTGGTGGACGCCTGCTGCGCCCTGCTGGACAACCCGGACGTGGAGATAGGGGAGCTCATGTCCCTCATGCCAGGCCCGGACTTCCCCACCGGGGGGGTCATCCTTGGCAGGGACGGCATCGTGGACGCCTACGCCACCGGCCGGGGGAAGATAACGGTCCGGGGATGCGCCGAGGTGGAGGACGCCAAGCGGGGCAAGAAGGCCATAGTGATAACCCAGATCCCCTACATGGTCAACAAGTCGAACCTCATAGAGACCATAGTGGAGGGGGTTCAGAAGGGGCAGCTGGACGGCATAACCGACGTGAGGGACGAGTCCAACCGGGAGGGCATAAGGCTGGTGCTGGAGCTCCACCGGGACAGCGACCCCAACCTGGTCCTGCGGCAGCTTTACTCCAGGACCCAGCTGCAGACCACCTTCGGGGTGATAAACCTGGCCCTGGTGGACGGGCGCCCCATGGAGCTGAACCTTAAAGGGCTGCTCCAGATATTCATAGACCACCGAAGGACCGTGGTAAGGCGCCGTACCGAGTATCGGCTCAAGAAGGCGGAGGAGAGGGCCCACATACTGGAGGGGCTTGTCAAGGCCCTTGGCATCATAGACAGGGTCATAGCCCTCATAAGGTCCTCGTCGGAGCCATCGGTGGCCAAGGGGCGTCTTGTTGAGGAGCTGTCCTTCTCCGAGGCCCAGGCCCAGGCCATCCTTGACATGAGGCTCCAGCGGCTCACCGGCCTGGAGATCCACAAGCTCCAGGAGGAGCTGGAGGAGCTTAAGGGGCAGATAGCCTGGTACCGCAGGATCCTGGAGGACTCCTCGGAGCTGGACGGGGTGGTGCGGAAGGAGCTGCTGGAGGTCAAGGCGGCCTATGGGGACGAGCGCCGAACCGTCATAGAGGACTCGGTGGACGACGTTTCCGCCGAGGACCTGATACCCGAGACCGAGATAGTGGTGGCCATGACCAGGGACGGTTTCATCCGCCGGATGCCCTTGCAGGACTACCGCTGCCAGTCCCGGGGGGGCAAGGGCGTCAAGGGGGCTTCCACCAAGGGGGACGATGAGGTGTCCTTGGTGGCGGTCACCACCACACACCGCACCCTTTACCTCTTCACCGACCGTGGGAGGGTCTTCGCCCTTAAGTGCCTTGCCCTGCCGGAGCCCAAGAGCGGCCGGGGCAAGCACGTGGGAAGCTTCATCTCCCTTGATGAAGGGGAGTCGGTGGTGACCTTCCGGGACAGCGTGATGGAGGGGGCTAGGTTCGTCTTCCTGCTCACCCGCATGGGCCTTGCCAAGCGGCTTCCCGTCACGGAGCTGGAGGGCATAACCAGGGCGGGGCGCCGGATACTGGGCCTTGAGGAAGGGGACACCATAGCCAGGGTTCGGTTCACCGGCGGCGACGACCAGCTGCTGCTAACCACCGCCAAGGGACAGACATTGAGGGTCAGCGAGGAGGAGTTCCGCCCCCAGGGAAGGGCCGCCAAGGGCGTGAGGGCCATAAAGCTGGAGGAAGGGGACGCGGTGGTGGGATGCGACGTGATAATCCAGGGCCGCCAGGTGCTCTTCATAAGCCAGCTGGGGTTAGGCAAGAGGACCTCTTACGACGAGTTCACCCCCCATCACCGGGGCGGCATGGGGGTTAGGGCCATGAGGCTCAACGACAAGACCGGCGACCTGGTGGGGGCCTGGGGGGTGGCGGACGACGACGAGCTCATGGTGGTAACCTCCAGGGGCCGGGTGATCCGCATGGCCGCCAGGGAGATATCCACCTTGAGCCGGATGGCCACTGGCTCCATGGTGGTGCGCCTTGACGAAGGGGATTCGGTGGCGGACGTCACCGTCATCCGCTGTTCCGAGGAGGAGGACCTGGGATGATAAACCGGCACGGGGTGCCTTCGGTGGGGGCCGTGCTTTTCATGATGGCCGGCGCGTGGCTCATATCCAGGCCCCTTTCCTTCGCCTTGTGTTTGCCTCTGCTGTTCCTGCTTTGGTTCTACCGGGACCCGGAAAGACGCCCCCCGGAGGATCCCGCCCTTTGGGTGAGCCCGGCGGACGGGAAGGTGGTGGAGCTGGAGCAGGTGAGCGACCCGGTGGTGGGGCCCTCCACGAAGATAGGCATATTCATGAACCCCCTGGACGTTCACGTGAACCGGATGCCCTTTGAGGGTGAGGTGTTCCACCTTCGCTACGTGCCGGGCCGGAAGTGGTTGGCCTTCGAGCCCAAGGCCTCGGAGAACAACGAGCGGCTTTACGTTGGCATAAAGACCCCCCACGGTGACGCCATGCTGGTGCAGATAGCGGGGCTTCTGGCAAGGCGCATCGTGGCTTGGGCTCCCGTGGGCTCCCGGTTCGGCCGGGGGGATCGTTATGGTATGATAAAGCTGGGGAGCAAGGTGGACCTTTACCTGCCGCCATCGGTGGAGCCCATGGTGAAGCTGGGGCAGAGGGTTAAGGCCGGAGAGACCCCGGTGGGAGTGGTGAGAAGATGAAAAGGCGCAGGTTGAGGAAGGACCTTCCGTTCCGTAAGATAGTGCCCAACATGATAACCAGCGGCAGCGTTCTTTGCGGTTTCATGGCATTGGCGCTTGCCTACTACGACAGGTTCCTGCCCGCCGCTTGGCTTGTGTGCGCCGCGGTGGTGTTCGACTACATGGACGGCCGGGTGGCCCGCATGCTGGGGGGCAGCAGCGACTTCGGGGTTGAGCTTGACAGCCTGGCGGACGCCATAAGTTTCGGCGCGGTTCCAGCCTTCATGACCTACGGGGCCTACGTGGGGCTTGAGGGGGGTCTTTTGGGGGTCCTGTGCGGCGCCTTCTTCACCCTGTGCGGGGTCTTGAGGCTTGCCAGGTTCAACGTAACCCACGTGGTGGGCCCCTTTCAGGGGCTTCCCATCCCCGCCGCGGGGCTCACGCTGGTGTCCTTCATAATGGGTGGGGTGAACCTCCCCTGGTGGTTGGCGGCGGTTGTTATGGCCGCCCTCGGCGGGCTCATGATATCCAGCGTCCCCTACGGCAACCTCAAGAAGGTCCACCGGGGGAACCTGAACAGGGTAAGGGCCCTTCTGCTCTTGGGTGTCCTGGTGGGCATGTCGCTGATCCTGCGGGAGAAGGCGCCCCTGGGCTTGTGCCTGGTGTACGTGCTGAGCGGCCCCCTGCGGTTCGACTGGGGGGCGTGGCTCACCGGTTCTAAGCCCGCAAAGAACGAGGCTTGAGGCGGGGAAGGTAATAAAGGCAATAAAAAGCGGGGCTCCTGAGGAGCCCCTTATTTTTTGCGTTTTCTCGTCCCTTGGAGACGCCCCCAAAGGCGCTTGGCCTCACACCCGGTCCTTCAGCTTGCTTATCAGGGGTATTGCCAGGGCCATGGATATGGCGAGGGAGGGCATAAGGAACGTGGCGTTGTAGGTGAAGGAATAGGCCCACACGTTGGCTCCCTTGGGGGCGAAGGAGGCGAAGAACAGCACCCCGGATAACACGTGGCATCCCAGGCGCAAGGCCCCCGCCAAGGCCATGGAGAGCATGACCCCCAAGCCCCGGTCCTTTAGTCCCGCCACGCCAAGGATGCCGAAGGCGATGGGGTAGTCCAGCGCCGCCTGAACGGGGTTTACCACGTAGCCCTGCAGCATCATCTGGAGCAGCCCAGACGCGGCGCCGCAGAGGGCTCCGGATCTTACGCCCCTCAAGGTCGCAAAGGCCAGTATGGGCACCATCTCAAGGGTTATGGACCCCCCTTGGGGCATCTGGAACACCTTAAGGAACGACAATGCCACGGACATCCCCGCCGCCAGGGCCCCTTCGGTTATCACCTTCACAGCCCGCTTCTCCATCTCGCATCTCCTCCTGTTCTGTTCGCACGTAGGACGCGGCACGAAAAAAGCCGTCCCCGCATCGGGGACGGCGTCAACGCCCTATTTTTAAAAAGGGTTCGGCACCTTCCCTTCGCCGGCATTGCCCGGATCAGGTTCAAGGGGTCGGGGGCTATCATGCCCCCCTCTCAGCCCTTCGGCTCCCCCGATGCTGCTTAGAGATTTAACCCCATACGCCCCCGTTCGGTCAAGCGGTTGGGCGTCCTATGCCGTAGTAGGTGAAGCCCAGGCGCCGCATCTCGTTGGGGGAGTACTGGTTGCGGCCGTCGAATATGACGGGGCTCAGCATCTCCTCCTTGATCCTGTGGAAGTCCGGCTGCTTGTACATGTCCCACTCGGTGACCAGCGCCAGGGCGGAGGCTCCTTTGAGGGCCTCGTACTGGTCCTCCACGAAGGTGACCCCGTTTCGGCCCGACAGCATCCGCCGGGCCTCCTCCATGGCCTTTGGGTCGTGGACTTTGACGAAGGCTCCGGCCCCCAGCAGGTCCTGTATGAGCACCAGCGAAGAGGCTTCCCTCATGTCCGACGTGTTGGGCTTGAAGGAGAGCCCCCAGACGGCGAAGGTGAGCCCCGATATGTCCTGTCCGAAATGGCGCAGCACCTTCTGGAAGATGAGGTGCTTTTGGGCTTCGTTGACGTCCTCCACCGCCTGGAGTATCCGGGGGGAGTAGCCGTGTCGCAGGGCGGTGTGCCTTAGGGCCCGCACGTCCTTGGGGAAGCAGGAGCCCCCGTAGCCGCAGCCGGGGGATATGAAGGCGTAGCCTATGCGGGAATCGGAGCCTATGCCGATCCGCACCCGCTCCACGTCGGCCCCCACCAGCTCGCATATGCGGGCCATCTCGTTCATGAAGGATATCTTGGTGGCCAGCAGGGCGTTGGCGGCGTACTTGGTCATCTCCGAGGACCTTATGTCCATGCAGAGCACCTTCTCCGGGGGCAGGAAGGAGTAGAGCTCCTTGAGCAGCTCCTCCGCCTCCTTGGAGTCGGTGCCTATGACCACCCTGTCGGGGTTCATGAAGTCCGACACCGCCGCCCCCTCCCGAAGGAACTCCGGGTTAGACGCCACGAAGAATGGGATCTGAGCCTCCCGGGCCTTGAGCTCCTCCGCCACCGCGGACCGCACCTTGTCGGCGGTGCCCACCGGCACGGTGGACTTGGTGACCACCACCATGGGTTCCTCCATGTGCCGGCCTATCTCCCGGGCCACCTGAAGGACGTACTGCAGGTCCGCGCTGCCGTCCACGTCCGACGGAGTTCCCACGGTTATGAAGCAAACCGCGGAACCCCTTATGCCCTCCTCAAGGCTGGTGGTGAACTTGAGCCGTCCTGCGGTGCGGTTGTTCCTTATGATCTCCTCCAACCCGGGCTCGAAGAACGGCACCTGATCCCGGTTGAGGGAGGCTATCTTCTCCTGATCCACGTCCACGCAGGCCACGTGGTTGCCGAACCCAGCAAGACAAGCCCCGGTCACCAGCCCAACGTAACCGGTTCCTATGACGGATATCCTCATGAAAGCTTACCTCCATCTTACGGGGCCTTTAAAGCCCCTCATGGCATTTTGTTAAACTTTTAACCGTTGAAGCGGCAATCGCCCATGTATCTTACAACTAAAGCCACGTTGATGTTAAATGATTAACCCAGAAGCCCAAGCCCCTTACGCCGGCTAATCAACCTTTTGAACCGCCAAGGTCCCCGCCCGCCCCTCCAGGGCGCCCATGGTCACCTGGCACCGGGGCAGCTCGTCCCGGGCCATCCGGGACACGAACGAGAGGGGTACGCACCTTGTCCCCTGGTCCAACGCGCCCTTCAGGAACTCCTCGAACACCTGTATCTGGGACAGCCCCTCCATCTCCGCGTGAAGGGTGAGCACGTTGAGCCCGTCCCTAAGCTCCGACAGGAGCCGTTGGGCCATGGCGCCGCCCTTGAGGCCCCTTAGCCCCATGAGCTCGTCCATTGTGGGCATGGTGGTGGGGATCTCCACGGTGTTGAACTGCTTCCTGCCGAACCTTGGAAGGTAGGGGAAGAGGCCTCTTGTGTTGCTGGTGTAGTCCAACCCCATGGAGTCAAGCACCATCATGGCGTCGGTGTTGATCTGCCATCCCGGGGCGGCGAAGGCCTTAGGCCGCCGGCCCGTGTACTGGTAGAAGAGGTCGAAGGCCCTCTTGAGCTCCGCCTCTATGGTGGTGACCGGCATCCTGCTAAGACAGTCCTGCCACTTCACGTGATCCCAGGCGTGGATCCCGAAGTCGTGCCCCCTGGTCACCGTCTCCTTGAGCAGCCCCGGGAACGACTGGGCGATCATGGGGGCCTTTAGGAGGGTGCCGTAGAAAAGGGTTTTAAGGCCGTATGTGGAAGGGGCCTTGGTCCTCAGCATCTTGGATATGAAGCCCTTGCGGAAGATCCGCACTATGGCCTTCCCGGAGTTGTCCGGCCCCATGCTGAAGAAGAAGCTGGCCTTCACGGACAGCCTGTCGAACAGGTTGAGGAGGTTCAAAACCCCCTCCCGGTGCCCCCGGAGGGTGTCCACGTCCACTTTGAGGGCCAAGACCTTCATGGACGGATCACCTCAGGTAGTAGTCCACCGTCTTCCTCAGGGTGTCCCTAAGGGTGAGCCTGGGCTCCCAGCGGAGCTTCTCCATGGCCTTGGCTATGCTGGGGCGCCGGTCCTTCACGTCCTCGTAGCCCTTGCCATAGTGCTCCTCCCCGGAGACCTCCACTATGGGGACCTCCGCGGCGTACTCGTAACCTGCCACCTTGGAGACCTCCTCCCTAAGGGCCTCCGCCACCTCCCGCACGGAGTGGTTGTTCTTGGGGTTCCCAAGGTTGAAGATCTCCCCCATGGACGCCTCGGGGCGGCGGAGAATGGCCAAAAGCCCCATGACCCCTTCCTCGATGTCGGTGAAGCTCCTTCGTTGGGCGCCGCCGTTCACGAGCCTCAGGGGTTCCCGGCGCATGAGGTTCCCCAGGAACTGGGGCACCAGCCGGTTGCCCTTCGGGGTTCGGGGGTCGTCCTGCCTTGGGCCTATCCAGTTGAAGGGCCTGAAGAGGGTGAAGGGGAGCCCCTTGGACTGACCCAGGGCCCAGATCACCCTATCCATCATCTGCTTGCTGCAGCTGTATATCCAGCGCACGTTCCTTATGGGCCCTAAGACCAGGGGGCTCTCGTCCTCCTTGAGCTCCAGATCCGGGCTCATGCCGTACACCTCCGACGTGGAGGGGAATATGACCCACCGCCGGGCCTCCGCGCAGGCCCTTACCACCTTCAAGTTCTCCTCGAAGTCCAGCTCGTAGGTGAAGAGGGGGTCCTCTATGTACATGGCGGGCCTCGCTATCCCCGCCAGGGGCACCACCGCGAAGCTGTCCCTTATGCCGTCCCGTATCCAGTCCCAGGCCTTGGACATGGGGGACCTGTGGAACGTAAAACGAGGGTTACCCATGAGATGCCCCAGGTTGTCGTCGCTCACGTCCAGGGCCAGTATCCCCCAGTCGGTGTGCTCCAGTACCTTTTCGCACAGGTGGCTTCCGATGAAGCCGTTGGCACCGAGTATCAGCAGCTTTTCCATTAAAACATCATATCCTTTCCAGGTCTTATAGTTATTTTAATCACTATCGGCGGCATTCCGCAACCGCTGTCCTATCATGTCCCCCATGGGAGTTTCGAGGGGGTGTCCCCGGCGTCCTGAGATCTCCGCCTCCAGGACCCTCAAGGCCCCGAAGGCGCAGCGGACCAGCAGGTATCCCTCCGGGTCCTCCGTAACCGTTCCGGGCTGGCATTTGGGGGACGCCTTCTCCGGGATGGGATAGCCCCGCCATATCATGAGCTTCTCCCCTTGGGGTGAGAATGAGAAGGCCCCCGGGTATGGGTCCGTGAGGGCCCTCACCATGTGGTAGGCCCCGAGGGAGTCCTCCTGGTCCCAGCGTATGAGGCCGTCCTTGGGGGACCTGCCGCCGAAGTAGGAGGCCTTGGAGTGGTCCTGCTCGACGGCCCGGAAGGATCGGTTTTCCAGGGAGGGCAGGGCCCGCTTCACGAGCCTGTAGGCCCCCTCGGCCAGACGTTCCATCACGTCCTTTGAGGTGTCCTCGAATAGGATCGGTATCTCCTCTTGGTCCACGATGGGGCCGTCGTCGGGCTTTGGGGTCATCACGTGGAGGGTGGCGCCGGTCCTGGACTCCCCCATGATGATGGCCCAGTGCACCGACACCCTCCCCCGATAGCGGGGAAGCAGGGAACCGTGAACGTTGAAGGCCCCAAGGGGAAGGGTGTTGAGGATCTCATCCGGTATCATGTCCCGGTAGTAGAAGGACAGCAGCATCTGGGGTTTTATCCGCCCAAAGGCCTCGATCCCCTCGCAGGACCTAAGACTGTGCCTTATCACCGGGATGCCCGCCTTGAGGGCCACCTTGTCGGGGGTCCTGAACCACAGGTTCTCCGACGGGTTGTCCTCGTGGGTGAAGAGGGCCGCCACGTTGGCGCCGCATTCCAGGAGGGCCTCAAGGCACCGGGTCCCCACCTGGCTGTAGGCGCACACCGCTATGGAGGGCCTCATGGTTTATCCGCCTCCCCGTCGTCCGGGTAGGTCATCCTTATGAGGTACCTGGGGCGCTGCCGGACCTCCATGTATATGCGGCCCACGTACTCTCCCGCTATTCCCACGCCGAAGAGGAGTATCCCCATGAGGAAGAAGTTTATGGCCATGAGCGTGAACATCCCCTCCGCCTCGGATCCCACCAAAAGGCGCCTTATTATGAGGGAGAGGGCGAAAAGGAGGCTGCCGGCGGACACGAAAAGGCCCGTGATGGTGACGGCCTGCAGGGGCACCATGGAGAAGCCCGTCATGAGGTCGAAGTTAAGGCGGATCAGCCTGTAGAGCCCGTACTTGGAGGTCCCCTTGTGGCGCTCCTCGTGGGACACCGGTATCTCCACCGGGTTCTGGGCGAACTTCTTCCCAAGGGCGGGGAGGAAGGTGGTGGTCTCCCGGCACAGGTTTATGAGGTCCACCACCCGGCGGTGGTAGCCCCTTAGCATGCACCCGTAGTCCTTTATGTTGAGGCCGGTTATCCTGTTGGTTATCCAGTTTATGAGCTTGGAGGGCAGCTTCCTGGTGAACACCGGGTCCTTCCTCATGACCCGGTAGGTGCCCACCATGTCGTGTCCTAGGTCCATCTGCTCCAGTATCCTGGGTATCTCCTCCGGAGGGTTCTGCAGGTCCGCGTCAAGGGTTATTATCTTGTCCCCCCGGGACTTGGAGAACCCCGCCATTATGGCCATGTGCTGACCGAAGTTGCCGTTGAAGTCCACCACCCGGACGTAGGGCTTCCTTTTCGCCGCGTCCAGCAATAGCCCAAGGGACCGGTCCCGGCTGCCGTCGTTTACGAAGATCACCTCGCAGTCCCTCTTGAGGGACTCCACCACCGGGAAGAGCCTGTCGAAGAGGTCCGGCAGGGACTCCTCTTCGTTGTAAACCGGTATTACGATGGATACCTCGGGGGTCATCGGCATATCTCCTTGACCGCGTTCACTACGTCCATGGCGTCGCCTTCGGTCATGCCAGGGAACAGCGGCAGGGACACTATCCTGCTGGAGGCGTAGGAGGCGTTCTTAAGATCCTGGTCGTCCCATCCGAAACGTTCATAGCGCCTGTGGTGGTGCACCGCCTTGTAGTGCACCCCGGTGCCTATGTTCATATCCTTAAGGCGCCCCATGAACTCCTCCCGGGACATGCCAAGCTCCTCGGTCTTGAGCAGGATCCAGTAGATGTGGCGGCCGTGCACGTGAGGGTATGATGGATACTCCGGCAGGATGATGCCCGGAACTTCCTTGAGCTCCCGGTCGTATATGTCCGCTATGCGATGCCGCTTGGCCTGGAAGTCGTTAAGGCGTTCCAGCTGCTTAAGCCCTATGGCGGACTGCAGGTCCGTGAGGTTCGCCTTTATGCCCGGGGACACTATCTCGTAGTCCGGACGGCCTGACTTGGCGAACCGGTTCCAGGCCCCCTTTGACATGCCGTGCTGCCGCATGACCTTGCAGGAGTCCGAAAGGTCCGGGTCGTCGGTTACTATCATGCCCCCTTCGGCGGTGGTTATGTTCTTGGCGGGGTGGAAGCTGAAGACCGCCAGTGGGGAAGCCCCCTTCCCCACCGGGGAGCCCTTGTAGAAGGAGCCTATGGCGTGGGCGGCGTCCTCCACCAGCGGTATGCCCGGCGCCGCCTCCCTTATGGCGTCCATGTCCGCCGGCAGCCCCGCGAAGTGCACCGGTACTATGGCCTTGGTCCTGGAGGACAGCTTCTCCCGGATCCCATTGGGGTCTATGTTCATGGTCCCCATCTCCACGTCCGCCAGCACGGGCCTTGCGCCGTTGTATATGATGGCGTTCACCGTGGCGGCGAAGGTCATGGGGGTGGTTATGACCTCGTCCCCGGGGCCCACGCCCAGGGCCATGAGGGCTATCTGAAGGCCCGCCGTGGCGGATGACACCGCCACCCCGAAGCGGGCCCCCACGAGCCCGCTGAAGGCCTCCTCGAACCTGGCGGTGACAGGACCCGTGGTTATCCACCCGGACAACAGCACTTCCCGCACCGCCTCAACCTCCTCCTCCCCTATGAAGGGCTTGGAGAAGGGCAGAAAATCCTCTCTCATCTAACGGTTCCTCCAATCAAATCAACGGTTTACCAATATCATTTTCCCGTAGTAGGCGGGATCTTGGCCTGCCAGGCGGTATTTTATCCCAAGCTCTTCTATCTCCTTGAGGTGTTCCGGTTTTACTATCATCACCGCCTTAGAGGACTCCCACAGGGGCTTGAGCTCATGGGTTAAGATGAACCAGCCGGGTTTCTCCGCCCTGTAGCCGAAGGACAGCTCCCCGTAATCCCTACCGTCCTGGACGATGACCACAAGGCGCTTCAGGTAAAAGGGCACCGCCTGGTCGTAGTCCTTGTAGATTATCACCTTGGAGTCCGGAGTGAGCTCCCTTTGGGCCATGAGCGTAAGGGCCTTGGGGGACCTCGCCTGGGCCACCACCGGGAAGAGCTGCTTCATGGCAAGTAGGAAGGCCAGGGCGCACAGGGCGGAAGGAAGCCATGGGTTCCTTCGGAAGAGGCCGGCCATGAGGGGCAGAAGGCCTGATACGATGGTGGCCGCCCCGGTGTAGAGGGCCACGGTCCTAAGGGTAGAGGGGTCGAACCGGTCCTGATGGTTGGGGTACAGGATCAGGGCGATCCCAAGGAGCCCCATGATGAGGGCGGTCAATGCGAACCCGGGCACCAGGGAGCCGTACCGCCGGTCCTCTAGGCACCGGGCCATGTATATGCCTCCCATGAGCCCTAAGGGGGGCATGGCGGGCACCATGTAGGGTATGAGCTTGGACTTGGAGGCAGAGAAGAAGGCCAGCACGAAGAAGGCCCATATGAGCAGGAAAAGGGCCTCTTCGGACTCCGACGCGATGTCCTCGTGGGAGTCCCGGAGGGCTATGTCCTTCCGGAGGTACCTAAGCTCCCCAAGGGATGATAGAAGCCCCTGAAGGACCGTTCCGGTCCAGGGGAGCAGCGCCACGGGCAGCACCGCCAGGAAGAACCACCAGGGCTGGTATCGGTTGGACACCATGGTGGAGTACCTAAGGAAGTGCTCGTGGACGAAGAAGAACCAGGCGAAGTCCGGGTTGGCCTTGATGACCCTGTAGAACCAAGGGCCCGTAACCCCAAGGAAAGCCAGAATGCCCACCGGGGATATGCCCCTTATGATGAGCCAGGTCCTTCGGGTCAACAGTATCCATAGGAGGAATATTCCCCCCGGGATGACGATGCCTATGAGTCCCTTGGTGAGCACCGAAAGCCCCATGAAGGCGTAGCCCAGCCACAGCAGCGGTCTTGAGCCGGTGAGGCCCTTGAAGAGGCACAGCAAGGACAATGTCATGAAGGCCCCAAGCGCCATGTCGGTGAGGGTTATCTGGGACAGGGCGAACCACAGGAACCCGGTGCCGGTGATGAAGGCCCCTAGGAACGCGGCGGAAGGTCCGTAAGAGGCCCCCATGGCGTAGGTGCCAAGGGCCCCGGCGAGGGCCGATGCGGCGCAGGGGATCCGGGCGGCGAACTCCGACTGGCCGAACAGCTTGAAGGACCCGGCGGTCATCCAGTAGTACATCACGGGCTTCTCAAAGTACTTGACCCCGTTGAGCCTTGGCGTCACCCAGTCGCCGGTTGACAGCATCTCCCGCGGTATCTCGCTGTACCGCCCCTCGTCGGGCTCCATGAGCCCCCATCCGCCAAGGCCCAGGAAGTACACAAGGCAGAGCGACGCTATGAGGACCGCCAGGGCGGCCCTGTGGGTTCGGAATACCTCCAAGTTAATAACCCCCTTGAGTCCTGTTTTACTCCCTAAATGATAGATGAATCCGTCGGTTTTGCGGGTGGGACTAGGAGGTTATACATTTAGGCAACCGTCGGGTCAAGGATAGGCTTTGAGGGGTGCTTTAATTTGTGGTAGCATCTGGGCAAAAGTATAAACCATACACGAGAGGGGAATGGTCTCATGCGCTTTCTTCGGTCCCTTAGGTCTTCCGTGAGGCTTTTGGCGGTGCTCCTCTTTGGGGTGGCCGCTTTGTTGCTCTCCGGGTGGCTTGGCTTCCGCTGGGCGGCGGCTTTGGCGGTTCTGTACCTGGCGCTGGGCTGGGTGGTGTTTCGTTCGGTGTACCGGCCCCTTGGGGACATGGAGGGGGGCATGAGGGAGATAAGCTCCCGCCTGGACCTCACCTTCAGGACCTTCACCTGGGCGGGGGACGAGGTGGGGGATGTGAGCCGTTCGGTGAACTCCTTCCTCACCTCCCTTGACGAGGCCATGGGGAGGGTGAGCCAGGCGAACCAGAGGAACGCCTCGGCGGTGTCGGGGCTTGGGGAGTCGTCGGAGAGGGTGTCCAAGCTGGCGGCGGACATGGAGAGGTCCGCACAGGAGTCTCGGTCGAGGGTGAGCCGGGCGGCGTCCGCCATAGAGGAGATAAACGCCGGGGTGGAAGAGGTGGCGGCTGGTGCCCAGACGGTGGCCCAGCGGAGCAGCGACATGGCGGAGCAGGCGGCTGGGGCCGCCAAGGCGGGGGAGGCGGGGCTTGCGTCGGTCCGGGAGGCCGCGGAGGTGATAAGGGCCCTGGCGGAGGAGGCGGTGAGCTCCGCCAGGATGGTGCGGGAGCTGGCGGATCGGGCCCACCAGATACAGTCCATAGTGGGAAGCATCTCCCAGATAGCGGATCAGACGAACCTGTTGGCGCTGAACGCCGCCATTGAGGCGGCCCGGGCGGGAGAGGCGGGCCGGGGCTTCGCGGTTGTTGCGGAGGAGGTTCGGAAGCTTGCGGAGGAGTCCAACCAGGCGGCGAAGAACATAGCGGACTTGGCTCAGACCATCGTTAAGGACCTGGAGGGCGTCGTCCGGTCGGTGGACAGGACGTCGTCGGAGGCGGAGGTAGCTCGAGCCAGGGCGGTGTCCGTGGAGGACTCCATAAGGTCCATCCAGGAGTCGCTGAAGAGCATAGGCATGGCCACCCAGGACATGGCGGCGGTGGCCCAGGAGCAGGCGGCCTCAAGCCAGGAGATAGCGGAGTCCGTGCAGGGGGCGGCGGATATGGTGATGGAGGTGGACAGGTCCTTCGACCTGTTCATGGGCGCCGCGGAGGAGCTCAAGGGGGCGGTGAAGGGGATGGAGGCTTCCGTGAGGGAGCTCAAGACCTCGTCGGAGGATCTAAGGCGCAGCATAGGGGCCTTCAAGATATCCCAGCCCGGATCCGTGGCCCTTAAGGGGTAGGGATGGGTTTGGCGCCGGGTCCCCGTGGGGATTTCACTGGCAGGTAACACAAGGTCCCCCCTCGTCAAGGGGGGACCTTTTCTTGAGATCGGCGGCCTTCTCGGCGGCTTAAGGGTTCGTCGGGGGTTAATCTCTCTTTATGGCCTTCGCCATGTTCTGCCCCAGGAGCCAGCAGGCCTTGAGGTCCTCTTCGGTGGGGGAGGACTTCACCTCCACCGTGGGCTCCACCAGCTCCCACTCCCCCTTCTCGGCGAAGGACAGCAGCTCCGACAGGGCCCCCTTGCTCCAGCTGTAGGATCCGCAGAGCCCCAACACCCGGTTCTTCATCATCTTGTTGGCCAAGGTCCTGGCAAGGTAGGCCATGGGGGGGAACAGCTCGGTGTTGTAGGTGCAGCTTCCCATCACAAGGCCCCGGAACTTCCATATGTCCCGCACCATGAAGGACATGTTGGACCTTGATACGTCGTGGACGATTATCTTCTGTATTCCCGCCTCCGTGAGGGACCTGGCTATGGCGTCGGTCATCTTCTTGGTGTTCCCGTACATGGAGCCGTAAACGATGACGCAGCCCTCCTCGGTCTCGTGGCGGCTCCAGCGGTCGTACAGGTCCACCACCCGCCAGGGGTTGGAACGCAGTATGGGTCCGTGGGAGGGGCATATGGCGGATATCTCAAGGGTGCGGACCTTGGCTATGGCCTTCTGGACGAAGGAGCTGTAGCGCCCCACGATGTTGGCGAAGTACCTCAGGATCTCGTCCTCGTAGTAGTCCATGTCCACCTCGTCGTCGAAGACCCCTCCCTCAAGGGCGCTGAAGCCGCCGAAGGCGTCGCAGGTGAACAGCACCTTGGTGGCGCTGTCGTAGGTGACCATGGTCTCCGGCCAGTGGACCATGGGTATCATGTGGAACGACAGCTTGTGCTCCCCAAGGTCCAGCACATCCCCCTCGGACACCTCAAGAAGGCCTTCCTCTATGCCGTAGAAGGCCTTTATCATCTCCAGCGTCTTCTTGTTCCCCACTATCTTGAGGTCCGGGTAGACCTGCCGCAGCACCGCTATGGACCCCGAGTGGTCCGGTTCCATGTGGTTCACTATGAGGTAGTCCACGCCCTTGCAGCCCTTGAGCACCGACGAAAGGCGCTGAAGGTAGTCCTGCATGAAGGAGCTTTTGACCGTGTCCACCACCGCCACCTTCTGGTCGCATATGAGGTACGAGTTGTAGGATACCCCCCGGGGCAGCGTCCAAAGGGCCTCGAAGAGGTCCGTCTCCCGGTCGTTGGCCCCTATCCAGAAAACCCCTTCCCTGACGGGTATGGCCTTGTGCAATCCCTTTCCCTCCTTTGCCCAGCCTAACCGCCCATGGCGGATCAGGCGGACTTCTATTTTAAAACGACTTTTATTTTGCTCGTCCTTAGGCGGTACGTCAACCCCTACGCTATCCCCTTTCCGTGCCGATCCTTGCCGTAGGTGGTGCGCTTCTGTTCTTGCTGGGCCTTGAGGGCCGCTTCGGTCTGGCTCAATGACTTTTGGAACTCGCTTAAGAGCTGCTGGCGCCGTATGTCCTCCAGGTCGTTGGACAGGTCCCGCTCAAAGCGTCCCTCCGCGATGAGCACCTCTATGTCCAGCACGTCCTCGTCTATGGCGTCCGCCAGCTCCTTGGCGTTGAGGTTGGCGTTGGGGTTGTCCCTCAGGTATCCCCGGGCCTTCTCGTACACCCGGTCGAGCCGCTTTATGCAGGCAGGGCAGATCCTCGGCCCCGATGAGGCGAAGAGCTTGCCGCAGACCTGGCACTGGTGCATCTCCATGGGTTTTACACCTCCGAGCTTAAGGGTGTTGTATGTGGAAGATGATATTATATACCGCTTCTGCAAGCTAGGCTTTTCATATGGGTATGTTGAAGGTCTTGGAGCCGTCTTTTTGTATTTTGCAAAGGGCTTTCGCCAGGACGCGAAGAGCGGGGCCCCGTGGTTAACGGAGCGCCGCTCTGTTCTGGCTTAAGACCAGTGCCCCGCCGCGGACTTGCAAGGCGGGGCGCTGGTTTTTACCGGCCCGGGGCGGAGAGGGGCTGCCTTTGGAAGGTTTGGACGGGTTAGGAAACCTTGCTGGGCTCAACGGGGAAGGCCTTGAACTCCCCGTTGTCTACGATCTCCTTCAAAGCCCTTGCCACCTCCCATACCTCGGTGAAGGTGTTGTAGAGCCCCACCGGGGCCACCCGGATTATCCTGGGGGGCCTGAAGTCCGGGATGATGCCTCGAGCCTTAAGGGCGCAGCATATGCGCCACGCCTCGGAGGGGTGTTCGATGGCTGCGTGTCCTCCGCGACGTTGGTGTTCCCGGGGGGTGGCGATGGAGTAGTTGTAAGGCTCGCCGGAGAGGAACAGGTCCACCAGCTCCATCAGGAAGTCCGTGAGCTTGAGGGACTTTTCCCTTATGCGCTCCATCCCCGCCTCTTCGTGGATCTTGAGGGCCCCCTCCAGGGTGGCGGAGGAGAGGATCGGTGGGGTTCCCATCTGCCAGCCCCCGGCGGACCTGGATGGTTCGAAACGCAGGTTCATCTGGAACTGCTTGTCCTTTACGTAGCCGAACCAGCCCGCCAGGGCGGGCTGCCGGTGAAAGTGCCGCTGGTGCAGGAAGAGGAAGGCTGGGCTCCCGGGGCCTCCGTTTAGGTGTTTGTAACTGCACCAAAAGGCGAAGTCCACGCCCCAGCGGTGAAGCTCATGGGGCACTGCCCCGACGGAGTGGGCGCAGTCGAAGCCTATGGTTATGCCCCTTTCGTGGGCTGCCTTGGTGAGGCGCTCCATGTCCAGAAGCTGGCCGCTCCTGTAGAGCACCGACGGCAGCAGGGCCAGCGATACCCGGTGGTCCATGAGGGAGATGATGTGGTCCTCGTCCAGCGTGTGCCCGTCGTGGGACCTCGCAAGTACCAGGTCCTCCGAGGGGTCCTTGCCCTTGAGGCGGATTATGCTGCTTAAGGCGTAAAGGTCCGACGGGAAGTTGAGCTCGTCCGCCAGGATCTTGCACCTCTCCCCTTCGGGTTCGTAGAAGGTTAGAGCCAGGCTGTGCAGGTTGGAGGTGGTGGAACCGCACATCACCACCTCCTCCGGAAGGGCTCCCACCATGGGGGCCATCCGCCTTCCCATCTCCTCGGGCATGTGAAACCAGGGTATCTCTCCGTTGAGCCAGCCATCGATCTGGAGCTCCTCCCACTCCCGGAGCGCCCGCCTTACCCCTTCCAGGGATTCCTTTGGCGGAAGCCCGAGGGAGTTGCCGTCCATGTAGATGCGCCCTTGGGGCATGGCGAATCGGCCCCTGAACTCCCTCAAGGGGTCCTCCATGTCCATGGCCTCAGCCACTTTCCGCATCTGTTCGAGACTTCTCATGCTCCTTCCCCCTTCTGTGCCGTTGTTTTGTCCGGCGTTTCCAATCCCTCCTCCGCGTTTTCCGCCATCCGGATGAGCAACTCCACGGCGGCCTTCTTTTCGGAAGGGGAGAACCCCTTGAGCAGCCTTTCGTCCCACCTTTGAAGCTCCTTCAAAAGATCTGGCATGGCGCTGAGCCCCTTGGGGCCCAGGAAGACTCTGAACGCCCGTCCGTCCTTTGGATCCCGCTCCTTCGTAAGCCACCCCTCCTCGGTGAGCCGCTGAAGGGCCCTTGCCACGGTTCCCTCGTCCAGTGCCAGCTCCTGTGCCAGCTGCCTCTGGGACAGCCCCTCCTTGCGGGAGACCAGCGCCAGGTACAGGTAAAACCCCCTGCCAAGCCCCGCGGGTTCGAAGGCCCGGTCCAAGAAGAGCCGACTCCGCCTGAACAGGGTGGCTATCCATCTTCCCGGTGACCTTTTCTGGGCGTCTTTGTCCATGGTCCACGTCCTCCATTTACTTGCATGTGCAATTATTTCCCATTGTACCCCCTGGGGCCCGTCGGATCAACGGGTGGGTTTAGGTTTTGTCATGGCGTCGCGGTTCCTTAGGCCCGGCTTGCGTTGGATGCGGCGCGGCTCCGGCTTGGGTGGCGGAGCTTTTAAGGTGAAAACTGGCATCCGTTGATCTTGGGTGGGTGAAGGCTGCACATTGGTGCCATGTCCCTTGGGGGGATAACATTGTCCTTGAGTTGGAGTGCCGGTTCGGGGTTTTGTTTGGGGCCCAGCATGGCTAGTTGTTTGTAATTTTCTTGAAAAAACAGATAACGCCTTGCGTATGCTTGTCAACTGTTGAATAATAAGTTGCGAGCCGGACCAGGTTAACGTCGGGTCCGCGGGGATTGGGCAGCCCCGATTTTCCCTTTCAAAAAAGAGGAGGCGGAGCGCGTGTTTGAGGAGAAGGAACTTCAGGCCATAGCGGAGAAGAGGGGGCAGTACGAGGCGTCGGTGGAGAAGACCCTTGCGAAGAACCCGGAGATGCGCAAGGAGTTCGCCACCGGCGGGGGGATACCCCTGAAGAGGGTTTACACCCCGGAGGATGTGAAGGACCTGGACTACAACAGGGACCTGGGATTTCCTGGCATGTTCCCCTACACCAGGGGGGTGCAGCCCACCATGTACCGGGGCCGGTTCTGGACCATGCGCCAGTACGCCGGTTTTGCCACCGCGGAGGAGTCCAATGCCCGGTACCGTTACCTTTTGAGCCAGGGCACCACGGGGCTCTCGGTGGCCTTCGACCTTCCCACCCAGATAGGCTACGACTCGGACCACCCCATGGCCCAGGGAGAGGTGGGCAAGGTGGGGGTGGCCATAGACAGCCTGGCGGACATGGAGATCCTGTTCGACCAGATCCCGCTGGACAAGGTGTCCACCTCCATGACCATCAACGCCCCCGCTTCCGTGTTGCTTGCCATGTACATAGCGGTGGGGGAGAAGCAGGGTGTCCCCTCCACTGAGCTCTCCGGCACCATCCAGAACGACATCCTCAAGGAGTACATCGCCCGGGGAACCTACATCTTCCCACCTAAGCCCTCCATGAGGCTCATCACCGACATATTCGAGTTCTGCAGCACCCACGTCCCCAAGTGGAACACCATATCCATATCCGGTTACCACATCCGGGAGGCGGGGTCCACCGCCATACAGGAGGTGGCCTTCACCCTGGCGGACGGCATAGCCTACGTGGAGGCGGCGGTGAAGAAGGGGCAGGACCCCAACGTGTTCGGCAAGCGTCTTTCCTTCTTCTTCAACGCCCACAACGACTTCCTGGAGGAGATAGCCAAGTTCCGGGCCGCCCGTAGGCTTTGGGCCCACATAATGAAGGAGCGCTTCGGCGTTACCGACAAGAGCGCCCAGATGCTGCGCTTCCACAC
>JAOACP010000005.1:35000-89971 GCA_026417795.1 Thermanaerothrix sp. | reverse complement strand
CCGCTTCTGCCTTCACGATCTCCATCCGCGTTTTCATGGACAACCTCACCTCGTTTCTCCCCTTCGGGCTTCGCCCTATAGGGGATCATATTTCGTTTGGATTCTTAGGTGAGGCAACGTTCCCTTTTCGTTTAGATTTTACGTGAGGCAATTCGTGCCCTTGAAAGAGGGACGAAAAACTAGTAGGATTTACTGGTTCTCAGTGGAGGTGAGTCGTAGCTGGTGCTGCGCCCAGGCTTCAAACCTGGTGGGGGTCGGTGGACCGGTCCCGGTGGGTTCGATTCCCACGCGCCTCCGCCAGAGTCTGGAAAGCCCCTTCCCTTCCGAGGAGGGGCTTATTTTTTAGGATGTTTCGCTTAAAATCACGGGAGGCAGGGGGATTTTTGATGTCCTTGGGCTTCTTTCTGACGATAGAGGGCATAGATGGATCCGGAAAGAGCACCCAGGCAGGCAAAGTGGTATCCTGGATTAGGCAGGAGCTTGGCAGGCCGGTGGTTTGGACCAGAGAACCGGGTGGTTGGGGAGACGGTGCCATAAGGGACATGTTGATTCGTGGAAATTGGGCTAATCCTTACACTGAGATGCTCCTCTTCTTTGCGGATCGTTGTGAACACTGTTCCAGGGTGATCACTCCGGCCATTTTGGATGGGGCTGTGGTGGTTTGTGAGCGTTACCAGGACTCCACCGTTGCCTATCAGTCCTTTGGGATGGGGCTTCCTGAGAGCTTGGTGGTGGATGTTTTTTCTTCCCTGAAGCTTCCGCTTCCGACTGGCACTCTTTGGCTTGACATATCTCCCGAGGATGCCATGGCCAGGCTTTCTTCCAGGGGAGGCGGTGATAGGATAGAGGCGAGGGGATTGGAATTCTTCAGAAGGGTGCGGGAAGGATACCGTGCCATAGCTGTCAGGGAACCGGAGAGATTCGTTAGAATACCTGCTTCCGGAGACCCCGAAGAGGTCTTTCAGCGGCTGAAAGAAGAGTTGGTGAGGATGCTTTGTTCATGAAGGTGGATGGCCGGGGAAAGAGGAGTTCCGGCAACCAGGGGGTTTTCCTTGGGGGTAGGGGTACTGGGCAGTCCAAGGCTGGGGATAGGGTTGAAGGGGCCAGCTTTTTGGATGCCATGGAAGAGGTAGAGCGGTCAAGGTTGATAGAGGAGATTCGTTCTTTGGGGGATAGCCTTTCAAAACATCCATCCACCTCGGCCCTTCAGCGGTATAGGCAGTTAATAGGCCTGGCCATAGCGATGGTTCGTAGCACCATGGCCCTCAAACGTGATTATAAGTGGAGGAGGTCCGAGAGGACCCTCTATGTGCTTATAGAGAGGACCGAAAACGCCCTTTCCGAGCTGGAGGCGGTGATAGCAGGAGAAGGGGATCGCTCAAGAGTCTTGGATCTGGTGGAGGAGATAAAAGGTTGCTTGATATCGATTCTTTCCTGATTTCCAACCCTCGATGGGATGACTTTATTCGGATGGCCCGCTCTGGCCGCTGCCAGAGCCTGTGTTTTGTGATTCCCGAGGCATTTCAGGAGGCCTTGGGCGTCAAAGTGGCGAGGGCTCTTTGGGGGGAAGATGGGATGGGCATGGATGATCTCATAGCCCTTGGGGCCCCCGGCACTCCTCCTGGCATAGAGATTTGTAAACCACTGGCAATGGAGTTGTCCCTTTCCCCCGTTGGAAGGCCCTTTAGGATTGGGTTGGTCTTTTCCGCCGACAAGCTCTCTGCTGCGGCGGCTAACAGTCTTTTGAAGGTTACGGAGGAACCACCTGGAGGATCCAAGGTGGTTTTCCTTTTGGAGAGGGATAACCTTTTACCAACCTTGAGGAGCCGGGTTAGCATGTTCAACCTGCTCCCCCCGGAGATGCACGAGCCGTCATCGTATCCATCCGATTCTGAGGCATGGGCGAGGATCATGAGGGCCTGCGGGAGCGGCGGCAAGACCCAGTGGGATTTGCCAAGGCTTAGGAATGAGATCCAGGGGTGGGTAACACAAATGGTCGTGGATGGTATGCTAGAAAATGCTGACCGGGCTTCTCGCTTGGTTGAGATCCTTTCGAATCATCCCATGTCCACCTCTATGGGGGCGGATATGGCGTTCTTAACCCTTGAGGAGGGATTGGACTTTGCCTAAATATCTTGTGGTGCTTGGTAAGCCCAGGTACCTTGGAATATTTTCATTGGATGACCCAGCGATTTCGTTGTCGAAGGGAGACAGGGTGATGGTTTCCTCCCCCAGGGGGGAAGAAACCGCGGTGGTGCTCGGTACGATATCGGAGGAGAAGGAAGAGGAGCTCAGGTCCATGAGATCTAACCAGGATATGGGGGATGGGGTTAGATCGGAGCCACTGGTTATGGACCTTGAGTTTGTTTCCCCTTTGGGGGAAGAGGAACTTAATGAGATAGATCGGTTGTCCATGGAAAACGATGGGGCTCTTAAGTCCGCCAGGGCCATTCTGGAATCCCATCAGCTTCCGATGAAGATCATCGATGCGGAGTATCTGCCTAACAGGAAAAAGCTCTTCTTTTACTTTACATCCGAGCAGCGGGTGGACTTCCGGGCATTGGTGAAAGACCTGGCGAAGGAGTTTAGGACCCGGATAGAGCTTCGCCAAGTGGGAGTTAGGGACGAGGCCAAGATAATAAGGGGCCTTGCTCCCTGTGGCAGGCCATGCTGCTGTAGTTACTGGCTTCATCAGTTTGCTCCTATATGTATAAAGATGGTTAAGGAGCAGAACCTGGCGCTTAACCCCACTAAAATATCTGGTCTATGTGGTAGGCTCATGTGTTGCATGAGCTACGAGCACAAGACCTACAGGGAGCTGTGGGAGGAGCTGCCGAACCCGGGTTCTAAGATAAAAACCCCTGCGGGTAATTACGTGGTGTTGGGGGTGGATCTTGGAAGTTCGTCCGTCCGATGTTCTGTCCCCGGTGGCGGGGAGATAATGGTTCCGGTGCGGTTTTTCGAGCAGTTTAAGGATGCGGTTACCAAGGGGGAGGCTTGGGAAGCCCCGGATTTGCCGGAGGAATCACATTGCGATGCCTGTATGAAATCCAATGCGGGTCATTTTGAGACGCCAGAACTTGAGCTTTCGGTGGATGCCGTTGAGAGTTTAGATGCCATTGCTGAGTCCGATGGGCTGGCGGAGAAGGAAGAAGTGGTTCCTAAGCGGCGGCGCAGGCGTAGGAAGCCGAAGAATGGCAAGGATAAGGATAGGGCTGCTGCCGAGGGTAGGCCATCTACTGCTGATGCTGGATCACCTAGCTTGGCTCCCGATGGGGTTGCCTTGCCTTCCGCGGAGACCCTTGACAGGAGCAAAACCGCTTCCAAACGCAGAAAGTGGAAGGGCAGGAGGAGTAAGAACAGGCCAGAGAGGGAGAAGGAGGGGGAATCCAATTGATAGGTTTTCTCAAGAAGGTATTTGATAAAGTAAAGGACGTAAAGGCCCGTTGGGAGTATGGGCTTTGGAACATCTTCTCCGATGAACCGGTAACCGACCATTTTTTTGAGCGCCTTGAGGAACATCTCATAGCTGGGGACGTGGGGGTTGGGCTTTCCGAGGCCCTGGTGAAAGACCTTAAGGAGTTTGCGCTTTCCTCCAGGATATCAAGGGCTTCTGACCTTAAGGCCCATTTCGCAAAGATGCTTAAGGACATGTTAAGCCAGGCACAAGGAAGCGGTTTCGCCCTTGGTTTCAAGGGGCCTGTGGGACTTGTTTTGCTTATAGGGGTCAACGGAAGTGGAAAGACCACCACCGCTGCAAAGCTGGCACGGTTGCTCAAGAGCGAAGGACGTAACGTGGTATTGGCAGCGGCGGATACCTTTAGGGCTGCCGCCATAGATCAGCTTAAGGTGTGGGGTAAGCGTGCGGGAGTAAGGGTAATCGCCCAAGAGCCCGGTGGGGACTCCGCGGCAGTGGTGTATGATGCCATACAGTCGGTTAAAACTGCAGGCGGAGTGGTGATAGCCGACACCGCTGGAAGGCTCCACACTAAGCATAACCTGATGGAGGAGCTTGCTAAGATATACAGGGTGGCTCTTAAGGACCTGTCCGCCGACGATATATACCCGCTTTTGGTGGTGGATGCAATAACGGGTCAGAATGCCTTAGCCCAAGCCAAGGCTTTTAACGGGGCCATGCCCCTTAAGGGGTTGATACTTACCAAGTTTGATCACACCGCAAAGGGCGGAACCGTTTTGGCCATGACGTCGGAGCTTAAGGTGCCGGTTTTGTACGTGGGGGTTGGAGAGGGAATGGAGGATCTGGAGCCCTTCTCCTGTGACTCTTTCGTTGAGGACTTGCTTGGGGGCGGTGCAGAGGCATGACGCTGCGGGAGGCCTTGCGGGAGATATTTAGATCCGGGGCCGATTATCTGGGTCACCGCAGCCCCGGTGGTGTTGTTTTAATACACAAGGACGAGCTCATACCATTCGTTGAGGCAGACGATTCCGTTGAAGTAGAAACGGTGATGGTAAAGTTTGAATACCGCAGGTCTCCATCGGTTGATTCATCCCTTGATGGTAAGATCTTTTTTCTAGAGGAAGAAGCCGCAACTTATCACATGGTTGCCGAGGCAACTGGGGTGCCCCATTGGTGGGATGTGCCGGTACCTCTTTTTTCGACTCGGTTGGGAAGGTTGAATCCTGCGGGGGTTAGTGAGTATGGTTCTTTAGAAGGCCTTGTGGAGGCCATAGATGGGGCGGTATCTTCGGGGGAGGACGTGGTGTCCCTTTGGCATGATGGTTCTGAAAGGGTTTTCATGATCCACCCCCTAGGTGAGGGTATTTATAGGCTGGAAGACATTTCATCGGACAGCGCTTCCGCCAGAGAGATATGCAAATGGGCTGCGGTGGGACGGTCTATTGTGGACCGTTTTAGGGATAACGGCTTGGACGTAAGGGTTTTTGATCCTCAGGATGTGGTGCCTCAAGGTGGAGAGGTGGTGCCTTGCATGTGGGAAAAGGATCTGATGGGGTATCTTTTTATCCCCATGCCCAATGAGGAAGGGGTCGGTAAACCAAGATCTCCCCGCAGCTCCAAGGCAAAGCGCTCCAAGGGGGCTGTGGAAGCCTAGTTTGGCTGGGTTGTTCAATCCATGCCTTTGGGAAGATGTTTTTTATTATCCGGCGAGCATTGGGGGGATTTTTTTGATACATCGGTATGAGACGGAGGAGATGCGCGGCATATGGTCCGATGAGAATCGGTTCAATGCATGGCTTGAGGTGGAGATCGCTGCCTGTAGGGCTTGGGCGGAAGAAGGCGTTATCCCTGGGGAGCACATGGAGGCCATAGAGTCCAGGGCAGGGTTTGACGTCGATAGGATAAGGCAGATAGAGGAGGTCACCCAGCACGATGTCATAGCCTTTGTGAGCGCGGTGGCGGAACGGGTTGGGGAGAGCGGACGCTATATACATCTTGGACTTACCAGTAGCGATGTGGTTGATACCGCCTCGTCGCTTTTGCTTTATAGGTCTTCCAAGGTGATACTGCAGGAGATGGAGGAATTACTGAAGATCTTGGGGGATCTGGCGGTTTCACATAAGTTCACCCCCTGCGCCGGCAGAACCCATGGAGTTCATGCGGAGCCCATGACCTTTGGGCTTAAACTTTTAAACCACTACGCTCAGATTAAAAGGGACTTTTCTAGAATAAAGTCCGCTTCGGAGGAGATCCGGGTTGGGAAGATATCCGGAGCGGTTGGGACCTATGCTAACTGTCCTCCCCACATAGAGGCGAAGGTGTGTGAGTCCCTTGGACTTAGGCGGGACGAAGTATCGAACCAGATAATACAAAGGGACAGGCACTGTTCGCTGCTTTGCTCTTTAGCCATAATGGGTGGATCCCTGGAGAGGCTTGCCCTGGAGATCCGGCACCTTCAGAGGACCGAGGTGCTGGAGGCTTTGGAACCCTTTGGGAAGGGGCAGAAGGGATCAAGCGCCATGCCGCATAAGAAAAACCCCATATTGTGTGAGCGGATATGCGGTATGGCCAGGTTGCTTCGATCCTATGCCTTGACATCCATGGAGAACATAGCCCTTTGGCACGAGCGAGACATAAGCCATTCTTCAACGGAGAGGGTCATATGGCCCGACGCTTTCCACGTGTCCCATTTCATGATACGTTCCGCGAAGAAGGTCCTTTCAGGTCTTACCGTTGACCAGGATAGGATGAGGCAAAACATGGATATGACTGGAGGGCTCCTATTCAGCGGGAGGGTTCTGCTCTTCCTCGTGGAGCGCCTTGGAATGTCCAGAGAGGAAGCCTACTCTGTGGTTCAGGATAACGCCATGAGGTGTTGGAATACCGGAGAGAGGCTGTTGGACCTACTCGCTGCGGACGGCAGACTTAAGGCCGTACCCAAGGAGGAGCTGGAATCCCTTTTTGACGTGGGCTTTTTTACCAGGCACGTGGAAGAAGTTTTCTCCAGGTTCCCGGAGCTCAACTGAATGGATTCATCTGCGGTTTAGGTTTTAGGACCTAAGGGTTTGGTTATTATTAAATATTAAAAATGTCAGGGGGTGCTTCGGTTGTATGCTCCGGAGAGGAACATGGCGTTGGAGTTGGTGAGGGCCACCGAATCTGCGGCTATGGCGGCGGGTAGGTGGATGGGGCGAGGGGACAAGAACGGCGCCGATAAGGCTGCGGTTGATGCCATGAGGTATATGCTTAACACGATCCACATGGATGGTGTGGTGGTCATAGGGGAGGGAGAGAAGGACGAGGCCCCTATGCTTTTTAACGGAGAGAGGCTTGGTACCGGCGAGCCTCCTGAGGTTGACATCGCGGTGGATCCCATTGACGGCACCAGGTTGTGTGCGGAGGGGCAGCCAAACGCGGTTAGCGTGGTGGCGGTGGCGGAGAAGGGGTCCTTGTATGATCCCAAGCACATTTTCTACATGGATAAGATCGCCACTGGGCCTGGTGCGGCCCATGCTATAGATATCGAAGCCCCGGTTGAGGAGAACCTGCGCAGGGTGGCGGCGGCATTGAAGAAGTCCGTGGAGGACGTTACGGTTGTGGTGCTTGACCGTCCAAGGCACGAGGATTTGATAAAGCGCATAAGGGCCATGAGGGCCAGGATAAGGCTTATAAGGGACGGAGATGTGGCGGGAGCTCTTATGACGTGCAAGGATGACAGCGGCATAGATCTGCTCCTTGGGATAGGCGGATCTCCAGAGGCGGTGATAAGCGCCTGCGCCATAAAGTGCGTAGGGGGTAACATGCAGTGCAAGCTTTGGCCCAGAAATGAAGAGGAAGCCTCCCGTTGCAGGGAGTTAGGCATGGATCTTGACAGGGTGCTTACCCTCAACGATCTTGTAAGCAGCGACAACGTGTTCTTTGCCGCTACGGGAATAACGGATGGGGAATTCCTGAAGGGGGTTAAGTACCAGGGGGACAGGATAAAGACCACGTCGATGGTCATGAGGTCAAAGAGCGGTACCATCCGGTATGTTGAAGCCATACATCAACTGGACAAGCTGGAGAAGATAAGCGGCATAGAGTACGGTCCGTCCGTTTAGGGCTTGTGCGTTATGCCAGAGGCGGGTCACTGGGGTTGTTGACTTGTAAGGAATCGTGATCATAGGAACTATAACGCAAATTAGGGGGGATTCCTTACCCCCCCTAATTTACGTTTGGTTGTTGTAATCGTAAAAGATAGAAACGTTTGCCCTCATGCCTTCTTCCATCTAGTACCCTGGGGCGTGTCCTCAAGCACTATACCCATGCTGAGGAGTTTATCCCTTATGGCGTCTGCCTCTTTAAAGTTTCGTTCCTTTCTGGCCCGGTTTCTCTGATCTATCAGCTGTTCTACCTCCTGGTCCAGTGATTGGGCCTTTTCTATGCCGATGATGCCCATTATCTGATCCACTTCTTCTAGGAAACGGGCCGCTTCCTCCAATGCTTCCATATCCAGCGGGGATTGGGAGCCTATGTGGGAGTTGGCGGATCTTACCAACGCGAAAACCGCCCCCATGGCTTCAGCGGTGTTTAGGTCATCGTCCATGGCGTTTATGAACTGTTCCCGGCTCTCCCTTATGGTGGATCTAAGTTCCTCCGATACCCCCCCTGCATCTTGCCGGGTCAATGCGAAGGATATCTCCGCCCAGCCATTCCGTAGACGCTCCAGGGCGCTTTGAGCCTGGCGCAGGTTGTCCTCGGAGAAGTTTATGGGAGATCTATAATGGGCGGACAGCATGAATAACCTTATAACCAGGGGATGGAACTTCTTCATAAGGTCCCTTGCGGTCATGAAATTCCCAAGGGATTTTGACATCTTTTCCTTGTCTATCATCAGGTACCCATTGTGAACCCAGTACCGGACAAAGGGTTTCCCGGTGGCGGCCTCTGACTGGGCTATCTCGTTCTCATGGTGTGGGAACACCAGGTCGCAGCCCCCACCGTGGATGTCCACGGTTTCCCCCAGGTGATGCCTGCACATGGCACTGCATTCGATATGCCATCCCGGCCGCCCTAACCCCCAGGGGCTTTCCCACGCTGGTTCCCCCGGCTTCTGGGCCTTCCAAAGGGCGAAATCCAGAGGGTGCCGCTTCCGTGGATCCACCTCAATGCGGGCTCCGGCTTGAAGCTCCTCCAGGTCCTGGCGGATCAGCTTGCCATAGACGGGATAGCTTTTAACGTCAAAGTACACGTCCCCATCCGCCTGGTACGCGTGTCCCTTGCGTATCAGGGTCTCTATGAGCTCTATGATGTGCGGTATTTCGTCGGTGGCCTTGGGGTTTACGGTGGCACGCTTTATCCCAAGGGCGTCTGCGTCCTGGTAATAGGCCTCTATGAACCTATCGGCCAACTCCTCAACGGTGATTCCCATCTCGTTGGCACGGTTTATCATCTTGTCATCTATGTCTGTGAAGTTTTGTACGTACTTGACCTCATACCCTAGGTACTCCAGGTATCTGCGCATGACGTCGAAGACTATGAATGGTCTTGCGTTGCCGATGTGGAAGTAATCGTAAACCGTAGGTCCACACACGTAAAACCTAACCTTGCCCTCCTCCACCGGCACAAAGGGTTCCTTTTTGTTGGTGAGATCATTGAAGATGCTAAAAGCCACGGTTATACCTCCCTCGCCTGTTCGCCTATTATGTTATCCTATATCAGGATTGGGAAAGAATCAAAGCCCTGAGGGGCTTGCACTAAAGACAGAACAGCTTCATGGCGCAAAGGGATGAGCCGATGGCGGAAGAGCGGTTAATAAATTATGTTAAGTCCCTTCCCGAGCGGCCCGGAGTCTACATAATGAGAGACCAGGAGGGTCGCGTCATATACGTGGGCAAGGCCAAAGCCTTAAGAAGAAGGGTCATGTCTTATTTTAGGCATGGAGGTTTTGCGTCTCCAAGGTTGAGGAAGCTTGTTGAGACCGTGAGGGACATATCGGTGGTTAGAACCGCCACCGAGGCTGAGGCGTTGATACTTGAGGCTAGGTTGATAAGGCAGCTTCAGCCCTTTTTCAATGTGGAACTTAAGATGTCCGAGCGGTATCCCTACATAAGGGTGACCGATGAGAGGTTCCCGAGGATAACGGTTACCAGGGTGAAGTCTGGAGGAGGCCTTTTCATCGGCCCCTATGTAAGGGTAAGGGAGCTTCGGGAACTTTTGCGCCTCTTGGATAGGTTTTTCCCCCTCCGCAAGTGTTCCATCCCCATAGAACCCCCCTATGATAAACGACCGTGCATATACCACTCGATAGGTAAATGCCTTGCCCCCTGCGCTGGACTTTGTTCCCAGGTGGAGTACCGTCAGTTGGTTTCTGATGCTGTCATGCTCCTCCAGGGGCGCGGGGCTGATCTGGTGGAACGGCTGAGGTGCAGGATGGAGGATGCGGCGTATAATAGGCTTGCTTTTGAAGAGGCCGCCCAGATAAGGGATATGATAAGGGCCATATGGAGGGTTGGCAGGCAATCCCCTTCTGTCCAGCTTGGAGATGAGGACAATTTTTCGCTGTTGTGTTCGCTTCAGGAGACGTTAGGGCTTAAGCTGCTTCCCTGGCGGATAGAGGGTTATGACATATCGCACCTTGGGGGCACTGACACGGTGGCCTCAAAGGTGGTTTTTGAACAGGGGCGACCTAACAAGTCTTTGTATAGGAGGTATAACCTCGTGGACTTTGGTGGCGATGACTTTAGGGCTTTGGGGGAGGTCTTAAAACGGAGGTTTTCAAGCGCACCGGAGGACGATGTTTTTCCCAATCTGATCCTTATAGATGGTGGTCCCGTGCAGCTGGAGTTCTCTTTGAGGGTGCTCAATGACATGGGGATATCGGTTCCGGTGGTTTCCCTGGCAAAGGGAGAGGAGGAGGTATACCTTCCGGGCAAAGAAATGCCCTTACGGTTGGAAGATGGCAACTTGGCCCTTAGAATGCTTCAGATGGTGAGAGACGAGGCCCATCGCTTTGCCGTTTCCTCCCATAGGGCAAGCAGGGGGCTGCGTATGAGGCGAACTAAGCTGGAGGACATACCGGGAGTTGGACGGGGCAGGGCTTCCCAGCTGTTGAGCCGGTTTGGAAGCGTAAAGAACATAGCAAAACTATCAGAAGAGGAACTTATGGCCATGCCCGGTATAGGGAGGAAACTTGCCAGGATCATATTGGAGCATCTAAAGGAGGATAAAGATTGAAGGTTCTTAAGGATTTTAGTAGGGAATCCCTGGAGGAATCCAAAAGGCATATATATTTTATGCGCATGGCCTTAAGCCTTGCTGCGAGGGGCGGAGTTTCGGTAAGTCCAAACCCCAAGGTTGGCTGTGTGCTTGTTAGGGAGGGTAAGGTGGTGGGCTTTGGGTACCACCGTCGATACGGAGGCCCCCATGCGGAGGCGGAGGCCTTGGCCATGGCGGGAGATGAGGCGGCGGGAAGCACCGCATACGTTACCCTTGAACCATGCTCCCACCATGGGAAAACCCCCCCTTGTGCCCCACGCCTTGTGAATGCCGGCGTAGCCAGGGTGGTTTACGGGCTCAAAGATCCAAACCCGAAGGTGAACGGAGAGGGCCTTAGGATCTTAGAATCAGGCGGCGTAGAAGTGGTAGGGCCTGTGCTGGAAGATGACTGCAAGTGGATTAATCGAGGTTTTTTAAGGCGTGTTACCATGGGCAGGCCTTGGGTCACTTTGAAGGGGGCCTTGTCCGTTGATGGGACCGCATGTCTTGAGAGCGGGGAGAGCAAGTGGATAACCGGTCCCATGGCGCGGCAGAAGGCTCACCTGTTGAGGGCGGAAAACGACGCAGTTCTTGTGGGCATCAACACCGTTATAAATGACGACCCGGAGCTGACGGTTAGGGCGTTGGATGGCGAAAACCCTAAGAAGGTGATACTTGACGGGGATTTGAGAATCCCCATGGAGGCAAAGGTCCTTAAGGGAGGGGAGAGGATAATATTTACCTCCCAAGATGCGCCGGCGGACAAACTGGCCTGTCTTAGCAACATGGGTGTTACGGTGATTCAAGTTCCCCGTGTTGATGGAAGGCTGGATCTTAATCGGGTTTTGGCAGAGCTGGGAAGGCTTGGGGTTAATAACCTGCTCGTGGAGGGGGGCGCAAGAGTCCTTGGGGCTTTTGTGGAGAGCGGTCTTGGCGACATGGTCTCCCTGTTCATAGCCCCATCCATATTGGGCAGGGGACTTCATATCTTTGAATCCTTCGTGCTTCAAGGCCTTGGCGACAGGGTGGAGATAACGAATCACGTGGTCCGGCAGTCGGGGCGTGATCTTTGGTTGGAGGGGGTATTAAGGTGTTCACCGGCCTTGTAGGGGCTGTAGGGAAGGTGGTTTCGGTAAAGCCGGTGGGCGGTGACGTTTGGGAGATACAGGTTGATCCCATGGGTGATATTTTAGGTGGGGCATCGGTGGGGGATTCGGTGGCGGTGGATGGAGTTTGCCTCACCGTGACTGCCATTAAAGGCACCAGGATGGTGGCGCAGATGATGAAGGAGACGGTGGAGCGAACGAAGCTGGGCCATTTGAAAGCAGGTCACCGGGTGAACTTGGAGCTTCCCATGCGATTGGATGGGAGGCTGGATGGGCACATGGTTCAGGGCCATGTGGACTGTCTTGGCACGGTTGAGAGGTGGGAGGACCAGGGAAGTTGGAGAAAGCTGTGGGTTTCCATGCCCCGATGGTTTGCCCCCTACGTGGTTCCTAAGGGTTCTGTGGCGCTGGATGGGGTCAGTCTAACAGTCATAGACGCCCTTGATGAGGCCTTTTCTGTGGGTCTTATCCCCGAGACGTTGAAGAGGACCTGCCTTGTGGATCTTAAGGTTGGGGACAAGGTTAATGTGGAGGGGGATATAATAGGCAAATATGTAATGCGTTGGCTTGGCATCTTCGGGGGATCACCGGTGGTTGCCAAGGAAGGTGTCCATGGGGGAGTTGCGGATGATGGGATCAGCTACGATAAGCTGGCCCTTTACGGATGGGACGTTGGGGGGCGTTAGAGGTTGGCAGAGGATGCTATGAGGGATGTCTTAGGGAGCGTGGAAGACGCTCTCAGGGTGATATCCGAAGGTGGAATGGTGATAGTTGTTGACGATGCCCAACGGGAGAATGAGGGGGACCTTCTTATGGCCGCCCAGTTCTGTCGTGGGGAGGACATAAACTTCATGGCTCGGTATGGCAGGGGGTTGATATGTGCTCCGGTAGACGAGGAGATAGCCAGGAGATTGGAGCTTGCCCCCATGGTGGAGAGAAACACGGACCTTCATGAGACCGCTTTCACCGTCAGCGTTGATGCCAAAGAGGGTACCACCACCGGTATATCCGCCCAGGAGAGGGCTTTAACTGCTAGGTTGTTGGCGGATCCCAAGTCAAGACCCGAGGATTTCCGGCGGCCTGGACACCTTTTCCCCCTCATAGCCAGAAGGGGAGGGGTTTTGAAGAGGGCTGGCCACACGGAGGCGGCGGTTGATCTTGCCAGGTACGCAGGGCTTTTTCCGGCGGGTGTGATATGTGAGATCATGAACGAAGATGGTACCATGGCAAGGCTCCCTCAGCTGGTTAATTTTGCCAGGGAGCATGGGCTGATGATAATCTCCATCGAGGATCTCATAAGGTACAGAAGCCGCAGGGAGAAGTTGGTAAGGCGGGAGGCGGAGATACACCTGCCCACCGCCTATGGCGACTTTAGAGCCATCGGTTACAGGTTTGTATTGGATGAGGACCCCGATAAGGTTCACATGGCCTTGGTTAAGGGGGATGTGGAGGGTAAATCCGGGGTTCTGGTGCGGGTTCATTCGGAGTGCTTTACTGGGGACATATTGGGATCCCTCCGTTGTGACTGCGGCCCTCAGCTTCATAGGGCCATGGAGATGATAGAGGAAGAGGGAGCTGGGGTCCTGCTGTACATGAGGCAAGAGGGGCGGGGGATAGGATTGCTTGCCAAGCTCAAGGCTTACGAGCTTCAGGAGCGGGGGATGGACACCGTTGAGGCAAACGAGGCCTTGGGTTTTGACGCAGATCTCAGGGATTATGGTGTGGGAGCCCAGATATTGGCTGATCTTGGGTTGAAGGAGATAAGGCTGTTGACCAATAACCCCAGAAAGATAGTTGGTTTGGAGGGGTATGGTCTTAAGATAGTAGAGAGGGTGCCCATAGAGATACCTTCCAACCCATACAATGAGAGGTATTTAAAGACCAAGTCGTGTAAGCTGGGCCACCATCTACACCTTTGATAAAGTTTTGGGGTTAGGCACAAGGTTAAGGGCTGTTGGGGTTGCTCTTTTGGGGCTTTGGGTTTTGATGTTTTAAATTTTAAATTAATTGGCTGTTGAGGGGGTCATGACGTGAGGGTTTATTCCGGGAAACTGATAGGAACTGGGTTGAGGTTTGCGGTTGTGGTGTCTAGATTTAACGAGCTGATATCATCAAAGCTTCTGGAGGGGGCCAAGGATGCCCTTTTCAGGCATGACGTGAGGCATCAGGACGTGGACGTTTTTTGGGTTCCTGGGGCTTGGGAGATTCCTCTGGTGGTTAAGGAGTTGGCCCTCACCGGACGCTATGACGGTATAGTGGCATTGGGAGCCATAATAAGAGGAGACACTCCGCACTTTGATTACGTGGCTGCGGAGGCTAGCAAGGGCTTGGCGGCGGTTGGTTTGGATCAGAGGGTTCCGGTGGCCTTTGGGGTCCTTACCTGCGATAACCTGGAGCAGGCCTTGTTGAGGGCTGGCAGCAAATCTGGTAATAAGGGGGCCGAAGCGGCTTTGACCGCCCTTGAGATGGCCAGGCTTTTGGATCAGATACGAAAGGATCAGGGGCAGAAGGAGGACTAAGTTCAGATGATGGATCTGCGATGGGTGAGGGAGAATCTGGAGGAAGCTAGATCTTATTTAACGGCTCGGAACTCCGACTTCCCGCTGGATCGGCTTATATCTCTTGATGGAAGGCGTCGTCAGATTCTGGCGGAGGTTGAGGAGCTTAAGGCCAGGCGTAACGAGGGTTCCCGAAAGGTCGGGGATATGAAGCGCCGTGGGGAAGATCCGAAGGAACTCATGGAGCAGATGCGCGCCATAGGAGACCAGGTCTCCTCGCTGGAGGGGGAGCTGTCCTCAGTTGAGGAGGAGCTCGACGATCTTTTGTTGAGAATGCCAAACAGGCCTCATGAATCAGTGCCGGTGGGTGTGGACGAGTCCTGCAACCCGGTTGTAAGGACCTGGGGAGAGCCTAGGCGGTTTGATTTTACCCCAAGACCTCATTGGGAAGTGGGAGAGGCCCTGGGGATAATGGAGTTTGAAAGGGCGGTCCGCTTGGCGGAGAGCCGGTTTGTGGTTCTCAAGGGGCTTGGGGCCCGGTTGGAAAGGGCATTGATTCAGTATATGCTGGACCTTCACTGTCAGAACGGCTACACGGAGGTGGCCCCCCCGTTTCTGGTTAACAGCGATACCATGACCGGCACGGGGCAGCTGCCCAAGTTTGCGGAGGATCTGTATCGCTGTGCCAACGATGACCTATGGTTGATACCTACCGCGGAGGTCCCCCTTACAAACCTTCACAGGGGTGAGATCCTCGAGGAGGATCAGCTCCCTCTTTATTACACTGCCTATACGCCATGTTTTAGGCGTGAGGCGGGGAGTTACGGCCGGGATGTAAAGGGCATGCTTAGGGTTCATCAGTTCTCCAAGGTGGAGCTTGTTAAGATATGCAAGCCCGAGGACAGCTATGATGAGCTTGAGAAGCTCACCGCCTCTGCAGAGTCCGTGTTGAGGGGGCTTGGGCTTCCATATCGGGTTGTGTGTCTTTGTACTGGTGATATGGGTTTTGGAGCCAGCAAGACCTATGACCTGGAGGTGTGGCTGCCCTCTCAGGGATGTTATCGGGAGATAAGCTCTTGCAGCAACTGCGAGGACTTTCAGGCTAGGCGTATGAACACCCGCTATAGGCCGAAGGGAGGAGGCAAGCCGCGATTTGTTCACACCCTAAACGGATCGGGGATAGCGGTTGGGCGGTGCTTGCTGGCCATAGTTGAGAATTTCCAGCGGCAGGACGGATCTGTTGATATCCCCGACCCATTGGTCCCATACATGGGGGGGATTAAGCGGATAGTTCCGTCTTCTTCCAGATCTTAGGTTCGGTTGGAGCAAGTGGTTCGGTGAATTTGGGGGTTTGCTCTCAACTTTCATTGATCCTGGTCCTGGGGCTTGGGGGATTGTTGGTTCAGCGGTTCTTTAAGCCCCATCTGGACCGGGATCAGTATTACTACGTTAAGGACATAACCATGCTGGCATCTTGGGCCATGGTGGGGATTTGGTCTGGAAGCGGCCTCCTCAAGTGGGTCATCATAGCCGGCATGGGTGGTTTGTTCTTGGGGTTTTGTCAGAAGATGCAGCGGTCCTTTGAGCTTAGGCCTCTATTCCTCTTCTTGGGGCTTTTGCTTGCGCTCTTTGGGCCAAGGATAAACTTCATAGGGATGCCCGGGGGGGTTTTCCTTTACCTGCCCCAGGGTGTGGCGGTGGTTTTAAGTGCCCTTTGGTACTCCCTTTTCCCCTTGGTGCTTCAAGAAGTGGATCAGATACCGGGTCTTGGCGGCAGCTTGCTTTTCGTTGGATGGCTGTTGATGTCCCTTGGAGTGCTGATTTCTTCCCCGGGCTGGAACGAGGTGATATACGCCTGTTTGGCTGGATTGGTGCTGATGGGGGCCTTTTGGAGTCGTTACCTCCATGTTTACGGTAGGCTTGGGGAGCAGATGACTTCCATGTGGGGGATGATCATGGGGGGCATAACGGTGCTTGGGGCTTCCAAGGGGTTGGCCTTCTCTGCGTTGTTTTTGATGCCCCTGGGACTTTTCCTGGTGCCAATCGTGGAAACCTCCCTTAAAATTGTTGGAACCTCTCTGGTGAGGCGTCAACTTGGTAGCGTTACCCTTTACAGGGCTCTAATGAACCGAGGGGTGGACCACCCGATGGCGGTATACATGGTATCCTTCACGTGCCTCTGCCTTGGGATGCTGGGCTTCTCCGCCCAGCGGTCCGGTACCTGGCAGTTGTCTCTTTTGGTGCTTCTCGGAATTGTGCTGCTGGGAGGGGGACTTTATACCTTTTTGAGGCGAGGTGGTTCGGTTTTGGCCCACAGCAGACGTCCACGTATATTCGGTGTTCACGTGGACAACGTTACTCTTAACTACGTTTTAGGCAGGGTAAGGGCAATGGTCTCTCGGGGGGAATCATGCCTTATATGTACACTGGATGCCCTAGGGGCCCTGCGGTCCAGGGATGATTCGGAGTATAGGGAAGTTCTAAATCGATCGGACCTGGTGCTTCCAGACGGCAAGGGCTTGCTTGAGGCCTTCAGGATCCTTGGAAATCCGCTGTCGGAGCGGATTCCAGGGGTAGAGTTTGTGGATCACCTTTGCCGTTTGGCTGCGTCGGAGGGGTGGAAGGTTTTTCTCCTGGGTGGCAAGCCGGGTGTGGCGGAGTTGGCGGCCCAGAGGCTGGTGGAGCGGCATCCAGGACTTGTGGTGGCTGGATGCATGGACGGCTACTTCCCGGATTCTAAGGAAGCTGAGGTGGTGAAATCCATAGCCTCCAGCGGAGCTAAGGTACTGTTCGTTGGCCTTGGGGTTCCCCGCCAGGAGAAGTGGCTGTTTAAGGTGTTGAAGACGGATGGCTGTCTTGCCGGCGTGGTTGGGGTGGGAATTGGCGGCAGCTTTGACGTAATATCGGGGAGGCTCAAGCGCGCTCCGTTGTCGTGGCAGCGCCTTGGGCTGGAGTGGCTTTATAGGACCATTCAGGAACCCTGGAGGATACGACGGATAGCGAGGCTGCCTAAGTTTCTCTTGCTTGTCCTGTTGGAAAAGCTGCTGGGACCAGGGGATGATAAAATAGAGTAGCATATCATTTTGTATGCCTCTATGTGTGTTTGGTGCTTGGGGCGGCGTGGTGTTTTGGGTGTTGTTTCTCGTTTCCAAATATTTAAAAGGGGGAGATGGTGGTTTTGAAGATAGACAAGCTTCTTAAGCAGGCCCAGAAGGTTCAAGCCCAGATGGCCACGTTGCAGGAGGAGCTGGCAAAGACGGAACACCAGGGGTCTTCCGGCGGCGGCATGGTTACCGCTCGAGTTAACGGCCAGGGGGATCTGCTCTCGGTGAAGATATCCAAGGAGGTTATCGATCCATCGGATCCTGAGATGCTTGAGGATCTTGTGGTCTCGGCGGTTAACGATGCCCTCAGGAAGAGCAGGGATTTCGCTTCGGAGCAGATGAACAGGCTGACCGGTGGTCTTGGGTTTGGGGGTTTCTGATTGAGCTCAACCGGTGTTTTGCTGGTAGATAGGCTTATAGAGAAGTTTAAAAGGCTTCCGGGTGTTGGCGAAAAGGGGGCCAGGCGTTTTGCTTTCTTCGTCCTCCAACAATCCCCCGGTTGGGTTGAAGAGTTCGCCAGGGATTTGTTGGAGGCCAGGAGCTCAATCCGTCAGTGTAGGGTTTGCGGAGGGCTCGCGGAGAAGGACCTTTGCCCCGTATGTTTGGATCCCAATAGGTCTAATGGGGTCATATGCGTGGTGGAGACCGTTGAGGATAGCCTGGTTATTGAAAGGCATGGCGTGTTCGATGGTAGATACCACGTGCTTGGGGGGCGTTTCTCTCCTATGGACGGAGAGGAGATCCCTAGGGAGAGGTTAGATCAGCTGCGCCGAAGGGTTGCCCAAGAAGGGATTGCGGAGGTCATACTGGCGCTTAATCCAAGCGTGGAGGGCGAACTCACTGCCATGGCGGTGAGGGATGCCATAGGGGACCTACCTGTAAGAGTTACTCGACTGGCCTTCGGTATTCCCGTGGGAGGAAGCATAGGTTTTGTGGACAGCGCCACCTTGAAACTTGCGATGGAGGGGCGCAGGGGCCTTTAGGCCCCTTGGCTTTATATATCATTTTTTCGGAGGTTTTGTGGAATGTTTAGAATAATGAAGGGGGTCATAAGGCTCCTGCTGGCCATATTAGGTGGTGTTGTGGGTTATCAAGTTTCTGCTTTTATCTTGGCAGAGGGCGGGGAGATGGGGGCCTTTATTGGCTCTCACCCGGTTGGATGGATGATTTTCTTCGTATTTTCCTTTGCCCTTGTGGGGTTCATGCTTACCCCGGTTTTTTGGATGGGCCTTGGTAAACTGGGACAGCTTTTTGAGGCAAACCTGCAGGGCTTCGGTCTTCATGAAATATTAATATCACTGATGGGTCTTACCTTGGGGTTGGTTTTAGCCAACCTGATAGCCCTTCCACTGTCCAGGATACCTGTGGTAGGGGTCTACGTTGCCGTTCTGATCAACGTGGTATTAGGGTACTTGGGTGTTAGGTTGTCCTTAAGGCGCAGGGATGACATCTGGGCTTTTTTCTCTTCCGCCGGTTCGATAAAGGGGAAGATAAACTTCCGCAAAAAAACCGATCAGGCCCCCAAGACGTCGGCGGTTGAGCCCTGTGAGAGCTACGGCCCAAGGAAGCCCAAGGTTTTGGATACCAGCATTTTGATAGATGGGAGGATATCCGACATAGTATCCACGGGTTTCATTGAAGGTCCCCTGATACTTCCCCGCTTTGTCCTATCGGAACTTCAGGGGGTGGCGGACAGCGCGGACCCAATAAAGAGAGCCCGTGGAAGGCGTGGGCTTGATGTGGTTAACCGAATGCAGCAGCATCTTGGCGACGACCTCAGAATAATGGATGTTCCCATGAAAGATCTGGACAGGGAAGTCGTGGACGAGGCCATCGTTGCCTTGGCTAAGAGGATGGACGGTTGCGTGCTGACCACGGACTATAACCTGAACAAGATAGCCCAGATAGACGGGGTCAGGGTTCTCAACGTTAACGACCTTTCAAACGCCCTTAAGCCCATGCTTTTGCCGGGGGAAAACATCAGGGTTGACGTCATCCGGGAGGGTAAGGAGCCCAACCAGGGCGTTGGCTACCTTGAGGACGGTACCATGATAGTGGTGGAGGATGGCCATAGGTACATCGGAAGCCGCGTGGATGTGGTGGTTACATCTATGCTGCAGACATCGGCGGGAAGGATGATATTCGCTAGGATAAGACGATGATGAACGATAGAAGATCCTGCTGGTCCTTTATATGCGTGGCTGCTGGAGGCGGGGTGAGGCTTGGAGGGGAGCCAAAGCAGTTTAGACGCCTTAATGGGCGTCCTCTTTGGGCTTGGAGTTGCGAGGCTCCAAGGAGGCTTTGGGAACGGGGGCTTGTTGGAGAAGTGGTCCTCGTCCTTCCTTCGGATATGGAAGATCATTGGCCGGTTCGGCGTACCTTTGAGGATCTTTTTTCTCCAATGCCGTTGGTCACGGTGTCCGGTGGCAGCGAGCGGTATCTTTCGGTTATAGCTGGAGTTAGGGCAGCCTCCGGTGACATGGTGATGGTCCACGATGCAGCAAGACCTTTCCTTAGTGAGGATCTTTGCCTTAGATTGATGGAGGTGGCGGAGAAGAGGGGGGCTGCAATACCGGTGGTCCAGTGCAACGACTCGGTGCGATCAATCCAAGCAGGGATGATATGTGGTACCCTGGACAGGTCATCCCTGCGGCTGACCCAGACACCGCAGGCCTTTGAACGGGAGAGATTGATGGCCGCCCTTTTAAGGGGTGAGGGGTTTAAGGATGAGGCGGAAGCTTGGCTTGAAGCCGGATGGGATGTTGGCTGGGTTGAGGGGGACAGAAAACTCTTCAAGATAACCGAAGAGTGGGATTGGAAGGTGGCGGTGGCTATGACGGAGGGATTGGGATTTCGATGTGGTCATGGTTACGATGTTCACCCTCTGGTACCCGGAAGACCTTTGGTGCTTGGGGGTGTAACCATTGATGGGGCTCCGATGGGGCTTTTAGGGCATTCCGATGGTGACGTGGTGTGCCATGCGATTGCGGACGCCCTCCTTGGTGCCGCCGGTGAGCCTGACATAGGTACTCTTTTCCCAGCTTCCGATGCAGCGTATCGCGGCGCCTACAGCCTTGAGTTATTAAGACAGGTTTACCTGCGGGTGGTTGAACTTGGATTCACGTTGGAGTGGGTAGATGTTACCATAACGGCCCAGGTTCCCAAACTTTCCTCTTGGATATCTCCGATTAAGTCGAAAATTTCGTCGGTGTTTGGGGGTTTAAATTTGGTCAATGTTAAGGTAAAATCCGGGGAAAATGTGGGGGCGGTGGGCAGAGGGGAGTGCATGATTTGTCATTCCGTGGCCACTTTGAGAAGGTATGGGTTTTAGCGCCGGTTCTCCTATGCGTTTCGTTTCTGCTTGGTTTTGCTGATTTACTTCTGGGAAGCGTTGCCTCCGAGGTTTCAACCGCTGAGGAGGTGGCGGTATGGTCTCTCTACGGGGAGGAGATCTGGAGGTTTCCCATTTCATCGGAGGTGGATGCTAGGTCCGCCTCCGATGCTTTAAACAGCGCTTTATCCAGGGGTTTTAACATATCTGCCCTTAGGGTTACAAAACAAGGGGATCGGTGGTTTCTTAGGGTTGGACAAGATGACCTTATGGAAGTTAAGGCGGATCATTCGGGACTTTTAAGGCTTCCTCCCAAGTTTACAGCTCTTCTGATTCTTTCGCGGATTTACGATGTACTTGGAAGGGGAGCTCCTGTGGGAGAGGATGAGCGGTTTAACCTCCGAGGCGGGAGGATGGCGGAGGGGACCATATCCTGGTATGGTGGGGAGTCCATGGTTGGCAGAAAGTTTGCCAACGGAGAAGTCTATTCCGGCAATGAGCTGGTGGCGGCGGCTAAGGACCTGCCCTTTGGAACGTTGCTGAGGATAAAGAACCTGGCTTCGGGTAAGACGGTGGTGGTTAGGGTGGTGGACCGTTTTAGGGAGCACCGAGGGCGGATACTGGATGTTTCAAGGGCTGCGGCGGAGCTTCTGGGGTTCAAAAGCCAAGGAGTTGCTAAGGTGTTGGTGGAGGTAATAGGTCACGTCAAAAGGGTGGGCGGTAGATAGGGCCCAGCTTTTTTTATAACCTTATGGAGGTGTTTGTATGAGCGTGGTTGAGCGTTTTGTTCCGTATGAGGGGTTTACGTTTGATGACGTGCTTCTTGAGCCCGCCTACAGCGAGGTCTTGCCATCCCAGGTGGATCTTAGGAGTAACCTCACCCCTCTGATTGGGCTTAACCTGCCCATATCCAGCGCTGCCATGGACACTGTTACAGAGAGCCGTCTGGCCATAGCCATGGCCCGGGAGGGGGGCATAGGTATAGTTCACAGGAACATGCCCATAGAGCGGCAGGCGGCGGAGGTTGATAAGGTTAAAAGGTCGGAGTCTGGAGTCATAGTGGATCCCTTCTACCTTTATCCTCAGGACAAGATCCAGGATGCGGTGGATTTAATGTCGCACTATCACATATCCGGGGTTCCCATAGTGGACGATAAGATGCGCTTGGTGGGTATAATAACTAACCGGGATCTCCGGTTTGTGACCGATTACGGGCAGCCCATATGCGAGGTGATGACCAAGGAAGGCCTTGTAACTGCCCCTATCGGCACAACCCTTGATGATGCCAAGGACATATTGATGAGGCACAAGATAGAGAAACTTCCCATAGTGGACGGGGAGGGAAAGCTTAAGGGGCTTATAACCATAAAGGACATTCAAAAGGCTAAGGAGTTCCCTAACGCTGCGAAGGACGAGCACGGCCGGCTCCGAGTTGGGGCTGCTATAGGGGTTGGAGCGGACTCCCTGGCAAGGGCCGAGGCGCTGGTTAGGGCAGGAGTTGACGTGATAGTGGTGGATACGGCTCATGGGCATTCAGTGGCGGTTTTGAATACCGTCAGGGAGCTTAGGAAGAGGCACCCAAGGCTCCAGATAATAGGGGGCAACATAGCCACCGGTGAGGCTGCCAAGGCATTGATTGAAGCCGGGGCCGATGCTGTCAAGGTTGGCATCGGGCCGGGATCTATATGTACCACCCGGGTGGTTGCGGGGATAGGGGTTCCTCAGGTGGCGGCCATAATGAACGTGGCAAAGGTTGCCCATTCCATGGGTGGAACGGTCATAGCGGATGGAGGTATCCGTTACTCGGGCGACATAGTTAAAGCCATAGCGGCTGGGGCGGACGTGGTGATGATAGGATCCCTTCTGGCGGGTACAGAGGAGAGCCCCGGCGAGGTGGTAATATCCAGAGGTAGATCGTTCAAAAGTTACCGTGGCATGGGGTCCCTTGGCGCCATGAAAGAGGGATGCAGCAAGGATCGTTACTTTCAAGAGGGTACGGTGGAGGATAAGCTGGTGCCCGAGGGGATAGAAGGGCTTGTGCCATATAAGGGGCCTTTGGCCTCCGTGGTCTACCAGATGGCGGGTGGCATCAGGGCTGGCATGGGATATGTCGGGGCCAGGGACATTCAGGAGCTTCAAACCAAGAGCCGGTTTATCAAGATAACCTCTGCTTCGGTGAAGGAAAACCACCCCCATGATGTTACAATAACCAAGGAGGCTCCTAATTATTGGGTTGAATGACGGGGGTGATGCACGATGAGGGTGTTTCACGTTCCCGAGGATTTTGGTGATATCTATAAGGATGGGATCATGATGCTTCCCGATCTAGAGCTTGACGTGTTCAGCGATGACTCCCTGGAGAGCATGCCGGAGGAGGACTTCCTGATGGGTATGGACGATTGGTGGGCAGAGTTTACCGCCGATATGAACCTGTGATGGTCCTTCCCTTAGCGGTAACGGTGTAATATAATGAGAAAAGAGTAGCCTTTGTGCCTTGTGCGATTTCTACAGCCGGTGGGTTTAGCGTTTGGAGAGTGGGTTATATCCCACTCTTCGTTTTTTGTTCCGTCCCCCTTGCCATGGAGGTGGCTGCATTGGCGGTAGCAGGATTTCGCTTGCGTGATGACATAAAGCGTATGGTTGGGGAAATGGGTTACATATGTTTGGAGGTTAAGGTAGCAAGGGAGATGGGAGCCCAGGTTTTAAGGGTAACCATAGATTCTCTGGATTACCCGGTTGGTCTTTCGGATTGCGAGGCAGTTTCTAGACGCATTAATGAGCTATTGGATAGTCATGAAGATGGCGGCATAAAGGACAGGTATTATCTGGAGGTTTCATCTCCAGGGCCTCAGAGGCCTTTGCTCTGTCTGGATGACTTCAGGCGTTTCATGGGACGGAAGATCAAGATATCAATGGGTAAGGGGAAGAAGAGGACATTTTTTATAGATCAGGTTATGCCTGATGGCAGGGTAAGGCTCATCCAAGAGGGGGAGGAAATGATCTGCCCTTGGGATGAGCTTAGGAATCCCAGGCTTTGTGACTAAGGGATCATCAGCAGAAGCAGATTAACGGAAACGGGGGAGTTTTTTCATGATCTTGGGAAGGGATTTTACCAGGGCCCTTAAGCAGCTTGAGGCGGAGAAGGGGTTGTCTCTTGACATCATATCGTCCAGCCTGGAGGCTGCTTTGGTGTCCGCTTACAGGAAGTTTAAGGGGGGAAACCAGAACGTAGAGGTATTCATAGACTTTGAGAACGGGGAGATATTCCTCTCAGAGGTCAAACAGGTGGTGTCTTGTGTGGATAATCCGGATACGGAGATATCCTTGGAAGATGCCAGGAAGATGGGTTTTTCGGACGTGGAGATTGGGGATGTAATAAGGATAGAAGTATTCCCTGAGAACTTTGGTCGTATAGCAGCCCAGACCGCAAGGCAGGTCATAATTCAACGTCTGAAGGACGCGGAAAGGCAGATTATCTTTGAGGAGTTTGCAGACAAGACCGGGGATCTGGTGCAGGGGGTAATATTTAAGATAGAGGGAGACCAGATTCTGGTTCGCTTAAATGACAGGACCGAGGCCATACTCCCCAGGGAGGAGAGGATCTTAGGGGAGACTTACAGGGTTTCGGATCGATTTAAGTTCTTCCTTCTGGACGTAAGGCAGACCACCAAGGGGCCCCGCATAGTGGTGTCGAGGACCCATCCCGGGCTTTTAAGAAAGTTGTTCGAGCTGGAGGTTCCGGAGATAAGGGACGGCATCATAGAGATAAAGAACATCGTGCGGGAGGCTGGTGGTAGGTCAAAGGTGGCGGTCCAATCCCTTGACGCCAACGTTGACCCGGTGGGTGCCTGTGTTGGTCCTAAGGGAACGAGGATAAAATCGGTTATGGACGAATTGGGCGGTGAGCGGGTTGACGTCATACCCTGGAGCAGCGACCCCATGGTATACGTGAGGAACGCCCTTTCGCCAGCCAAGGCGGTTAAGGTGGAGCCTATGCTTGATCAGGAGAAGGCCCTCAGGGTGTACGTAAGGCCGGATCAGCTGTCTTTGGCGATAGGCAAGGCCGGTCAGAACGTGAGGCTTGCCGCTCGGCTTACGGGCTGGAAGATAGACATAAAGGTCTTGGAGCCCGAAAGGCTTCCTACCCTGAAGGATCTTTTTGAAGACATAATGGCCGATGCAGGCGGGGAGAAGGATTAGGATTGGTACAGGAGAAGCGGCGCCGTCCAAGACGTTGTGTGGCATGTGGTACCGAGGCTCCAAAGCGAGGCCTTGTCAGGGTGGTTAGATCTCCGGAGGGGAAGGTGCATCTTGACAGGTCCGGGCGGGCTCCTGGCCGAGGCGCCTATTTGTGCCCTAACTTATCGTGCCTGGCTTTGGCGGTGAAGAAAAAAGCCCTCCAGAGGTCCCTTCGGGTGGACGTGGGGCCCGAGGTTATAAGGGACTTGGAGGATCTGCTTAGAGCCCTGGAGGCGGAAACATCTGATGGTTGACCCTAGGAGACTTTTGGGGCTTATAGGGTTAATGAGGCGTCGTGGGGTCATAGCCTATGGTCAAGATAGGGCGATGAGGGCTGTTTGTGATAGGCCAAGCGCCTGGGTGGTCTTGGCATCGGGCGACTGTCCTGACAAGTTGCTGCTTAAATTTTGTCGCACCGGTTGTGCGGTGTATAGGTTAAATGGTGTTGACTCCGCTGAAGTTGGTTGTTCGCTGGGTACCAGGGCGGTTAACGTGGTGGCGATCCCCTTGTCGGATCCGATGGGGCGGTCGCTGGCGTCTCTTTTAGAAGGGGAGAGTGATACTGTTGAGCAAGATAAGGGTTTATGAACTGGCTAAGATGTTGGGGAAGACCAACGGAGAGCTGATGGATATATTGAAGGACTTAGGCGTGGACGTTAAGACCCACATGAGCTCCATAGATGCCGATGTGGCCCAGCTGGTGGAGGATACGGTTCTTGGCGGCGGTAGAGAAGAGAATGAGTCTAAAGATACTCCAAAGGTGCAATATAGGCCTGGCTGCAGCGTTGGTGATATCGCTAAGGCCTTAGGCCAGACCCCTGGCGGAGTGGTAAAGGTGTTGGTTGAGGCCGGCATGATGGCTCCCGCCTCTGCCGTGGCGGATGAGAAGGTTTTGGCGGTCCTGTCCAAGCACTTTGGGGTTGTCTTTGAGCCCTCCCAGGGGAATCTTGATGTGACCCCTGGTCCAGAGGATGTTAATGTTAAGTCGAAGAAGGATAAGTCCGCGGCCGGCAAGGGTAAGTCCAAATCCAAGAAGGAGGTCCCTGCATCCTCTGGTCAAGTGCAGCCAAGACCCCCCATAGTGACCGTAATGGGGCATGTTGATCACGGGAAGACCACCTTGTTGGACTTCATAAGGAAGACCAAGGTGGCGGACAAGGAGGCTGGGGGTATAACTCAGCACATAGGAGCCTCGGTGGTTGACTATGGTGGGAAGAGGATAGTTTTTTTGGACACGCCGGGTCACGAGGCGTTTACTGCCATGCGGGCCAGGGGAGCCAAGGTTACGGACATAGCTATCCTTGTGGTGGCGGCGGATGACGGGGTCATGCCCCAGACTCTTGAGGCCCTCAACCATGCAAAAGCTGCGGGAGTGCCGATAATCGTGGCGATAAACAAGGTGGATAAGCCCGAGGCCAGACCTGATCGGGTGCGCCAGCAGCTTTCGGATCATGGCCTGGTGCCCGAGGAGTGGGGCGGCGACACCGTAATGGTGGAAGTGGCAGCCAAGTCCGGATTGGGTGTGGACCAGTTGCTGGAGATGGTCCTTCTGGTGGCGGAGATGGAGGAGCTTAAGGCGGATCCCAATGCAGAGCCCAGGGGGACCGTGGTGGAAGCCAACCTGGATAAGGGCAAGGGGCCGGTGGCAACCGTGATAGTCCAGGAAGGAACTCTCCGAAGAGGCCATGTGATAAGGACCAACTCCACGTGGGGCAAGATAAGGGCCATGCTGGACCACCGGGGTAATTTCGTTGACGCGGCGGGTCCAAGCACTCCGGTGGAGATACTGGGCTTTGAGTCGGTGCCGCAGCCGGGTGAAACCTTTGAGAGGGTTGCGGATGAAAAGGAAGCCAGAGAACTTTACCAGATGCACCTTCAAGAGAAGAGGAATGCGGAGGTTAAGAAGGAGTCCCGTCTTACGCTGGAGGAACTATATGAGAGGATGCAGGAGGGCGGTGAGGCTCCCCAGCTCAACCTTGTTCTAAAGTGTGATGTCCAGGGCTCCGTGGAGGCCTTTAGGTCTTCGCTCTTGAAGATGAGCACCGATGAGGTGGGCATAAACATCGTTCACGAAGGGGTCGGGAGGATCTCGGAGAGCGATGTTATGCTGGCTTCGGCCTCGAACGCCATAATAATAGGTTTTAACGTGAGGCCCGACGCCAATGCGAAGAAGATAGCGGAGAACGAAGGGGTTCAGATAAGGCTTTACAGGGTTATATACGACGTTTTGGACGACGTAAAAGCGGCGTTGGAAGGCATGCTGTCCCCGACCATAAGGGAGAACATACTTGGCCAGGTGGAGATTCGAGCGGTCTTCAAGGTTCCTAAGGTGGGTAAGATCGCTGGTTGTTATGTCCAGGAAGGACTTATAAGGCGTAACGCCAAGGTCCGACTCATCAGGGAGGGAGTGGTCATATGGGAAGGAGCCCTGGCCACCCTTAAGCGGTTTAAGGATGATGTAAGGGAGGTCTCCGCCGGCTATGAGTGCGGTTTGAGCTTCCAAAACTTCCAGGACTTCAGAGAGGGAGACGTGGTGGAGGCCTACGAGCTGGTGAAGGAAAAGCGTCACCTGGATTAGCAGAAATTACGGGGGTCCGCCATGGGAGGGCTTAGAGGATGGGTGGGGTACTTGAGGGTAGAGCTTACAGGTCCCATGTTCTCGTGCCTGAAGGATAGGAGGAGTTGGATCCGCTCCGTTCAGGATCAGGCTAGAGGCAAGTTCAATGTTTCCCTGGCGGACCTCAGCCCCGATGGGGATTATGGGGCGGTGGCATTGGGGTTTGCTCTGGCGAGTTCTTGTAATTCCGAGCTGATAGGAAGGATCGAAGCCGTTAAATCATTTGTTGCCCGCATGGCGGAGGATAACGGCCTTGAGATCCTGGATTTTTTGGAAGAGGTTTTTTGCGATGACGACCTTTCGGATTGAAAGACTTAACAAGGAATTCTTAAGGGAGATATCGATCCTGCTCCAGGGCAGGATTAAGAATGAGAAGGCGAGGATGGCCATATTGACCGCGGTGGCCTGTTCTAAAGACCTTAGCGTGGCCAAGGTTTACTTCACTGTTCTGGACAGATCCACCGTGGATGAAGTCAAGTCAGGCCTTGAGGAGGTTGGGGGCCTCATTAGAGGCCTCTTGGGCAAGGAGATGAGGCTTAGGAAGATACCGGAGTTTAGGTTTGTTTATGACGATACCGAGGACCGGGCTGGACGGGTGGAGGCCCTGTTAAACCGTTTATCGTCTTATGCCGCCGCTCCAGGTAACGTTGAAGAGGCTGGGGAGGACGACACGTCGTATGAGTGGGAGGATGAGGAGGATTCCGAGTGACGCCTATCCCATTCTTTGACCTCGTGGAGAGATTTCAACGATGGATAGTTGTATCTCACGAAAAACCGGATGGCGACACCTTGGGGTGTGGAAGTGCGGTCTCGTCTATCCTAAGGTCCATGGGTAAGAAGGTCGTTTGGTGTGGTCCCAGTGAGATGCCTCGGATATACAGCTTTTTTAGTTCCGCTGGGGAGTATATTCGTTTTCTTGATCCACGTGATGTGAGATTATCCCTTGGGGATGAGCCTGTTGGGTGGTTCTTTTTGGATCATAGCGACTTTACCAGGGCCATGGAGAGGATACCTCGGGTGGACGAAGATGTGGTTGTAAACGTGGACCACCATGGCGATAACTCGTTCTTTGGGGATTACAACTGGGTTGATCCATCCGCTGCAGCGGTTGGTGAGATGGTGGCCAGAATGTTTCGTGATCTCCATATATCCCTATCGGCGCCGATCGCAACGGATCTTTACGTTGCTATTGCCACCGACACGGGGTCCTTTAGGTTCAGCTCGGTGACCCCCGCTACCTTTGACGCTGCGGCATTCCTCCTGTCACAAGGGGTTGACTTGGCCTTTGTGGATGATGTTTTGAACAGGTCGATGGATGAGGGGATACTTCGCCTGTGGGGGAAGGCACTGTGCAGGGTTTCCGCATCGGATGATGGTTTAGTGGTGGTATCGTGGTTAGACGAGGATGATTTTAGACAATGTGGTTGCGGTTCTGCTTCCACGGAGGGATTGGTCAACCTGATATTCTCAACCCCAAGGGCCATGGCGGGGGCCTTGATAAGTAGGGATGGCGGGGATATATCAAGGGTGAGCCTTAGGACCCGGCGGCCTGTGAGTGCCCGAGAGATCGCGACCTTGTTTGGCGGTGGAGGCCATGAAAGGGCTGCTGGGTTTAGGCTCAAGACGTCCCCTGCGGAGGGGGCCAGGATGCTTTTGAGAGAGCTGGTGTCTCATGTGCTTCAGCGGATTTCTTCTGATAGATAAGGAGGAGGGGCTTCGAAGCACCGCCTGTGTAGAGCAGATACGATCTAGGCTTGGCAGATCCCTTAAAGTGGGACACGCCGGGACCCTAGACTCGGGAGCTAGCGGGCTTTTGGTGTTGCTTATAGGGCGCTCTACCCGCCTGGCTGAGCTGGTGATGTCCTTCCCCAAGGAGTATATGGTTGACGGCATGTTGGGGGTTTCGACCGACACCGATGATATGACTGGCAAGATCCTACATCGGGAGGACCCCCCAAGGGTTTCATCGGAGCAGGTTGATCGTGCTGTGGCGTCAATGTTAGGTTGCAGGTTTCAGCGCCCACCTGTCATATCTGCGGTCCACGTAGGAGGCAGGAGGGCCCATGAGATCAGCAGATCAGGGGAAATGCCGGACATAGCCCCTAGGGAAGTGATGATCCGTAGTATAGATATACTCCGATATCCGGACCGTGAAGGGGTGTTCTCCCTGGGTGTTTTATGCGGCAAGGGAACCTATGTTAGATCCGTGGTCCGGGATCTTGGAACGGCCCTTGGAACCGTTGCCTCGGTTTTAAGGCTTAGAAGGATGTCCGTGGGTCCTTTCGCTGTCAAGGATGCAGTTCCGTTTTCGGTGGCCCTTGAGCTTCCCAGGGAGGATCTGCTCTCTCGTGTTGTCCCAGCGTCTAGGGTCCTTTCTCTTTTGCCCTGTGGTGACGTGCCGGAACGTTTGGATAAGCAGTGTGTCAACGGGGCGTCCATCCATGCGAAGGATCTCGTTGGCTTTCGCATTTCCCCTGGGCTTATGGCCGGTGGGGCGGTCTTTGTTAGACATTCAGCTGGCGGCGGAATATATCGGCTTGCCGATGGGGGGCGGCTGGATTGTGTGGTGAACATGGTCCTTTAGTTAATATCGGGGGTTTTGCCTCATGATATGGGTGATGGGATATTTCGACGGATTTCACCTGGGTCACCAGCTTCTCTTGAAGGAGGCCAATAGGGCCGCCAAGGAAAGGGGAAGAAAATGGGGAGTGCTTTCCTTTGCGGCTCATCCCAAGGAGGTCCTTTTAGATAAGCCGATGGGACTTCTTTTCAGCAGACGGGAGAGGAGGTTCCTGGCTGGCTACCTTGAGGTGCCTGTGATGGAGGAGATGCCCTTTGACAGATCCGTAGCGGAGATGTCACCCATTGACTTCCTTTACTTGGTTGAGAGGAAGTTTGCCCCATCAGGAGTTGTGGTGGGTGACAACTTTCGCTTTGGCCGCGGTAGGGCCGGTGACGTAGCTGTTTTAAGGGAGTTTTGCCTAAAAAGGGGATGGTTCTTCAAAACCCTCAGGTGCCTTGAGGTGGATGGAGATATGGTGAGCAGCACCAGGATAAGGGGTTGTGTGGAATCCGGCGCCATATACGATGCCAATAGACTTCTAGGCTACCCCTTCATGATGCTGGGAAGGGTTGTCCATGGAGATGGCAGAGGGCGCGGTTTGGGGTTCCCCACCGCTAACATATCCCTTCCCCCTTCTAAGCTCATACCTGGCAGGGGGGTATATGCTGCCGCCGCTTGGGTTAGAGGTGGTTGGCGGAGTGCTGCTTTGAACATAGGCTTCAACCCAACCTTTCAGGGAGTCCGCTCCATCCGGGTGGAAGCTCACCTTGTGGGATTCGATGGGGACATATATGGCTCTGAGATGGCGGTATTCCCATTGAAGATGATAAGGGATGAACGAAGATTCGGTTCCTCCTGTGAACTGATAAAACAGATGGAGAGAGATGTGGAGGAGTGTCGCAGGATTTTCGTAGAAGTGCCCCATGAGTTCATGGATCGTATGGGGAAGGTGTTGGTCGACTCCATCACAGTAGCAGCGGAGGCAAGAAAAATTCCGTAAATTGGCCAGATCCTTGACACGGCGGATGTGGCTGGGTATCATGTACGCCGTGATGTGCGGGCCCATAGCTCAGCAGGATAGAGCGACGGCCTCCTAAGCCGTAGGTCGCCAGTTCGACTCTGGCTGGGCCCGCCATGATGCGATAGCCCTGACGTGGTAGCCATGTCAGGGCTTTTAGTTTGGGCTTAAATGGCTGATTAATTTTTATTTTTTGTTTTTTGCGATGGGGAATCTAAACATGACCAGATGGCTTCTTGCCCTGGCAGTCCTGTTATCCTTGTTCTTGCCGATGGTTCCTCCCGAATTTATGCTTGTGGTAAGGGATGACCAAGGGAGGCAGGTCTTAAGCAGGCCTTTTTATCTTGGCTCAAGGCTTGTACTGCGGTCCGAGCATTCGTTGGAGAGATCACGGATGGAGGATCAAGTGGTGCTTTGCGACGGTAATCTCTGGATATGGAGTACCGCGGTTAGGACTTATAACGCCGGGATCCCCACAGAGGTTCCTTCGGGGGGAGCTTTTGTGAAAAGGGGGGAGTGGGACGTGTTCTTAGGTGGAAGGCGCCAACTTCCCCATCCCTTCAGATACCGGGTTGGCAACGCCGTGTTCGGCAAGAACCATATGTTCCTATGCGGTGAACGGGTGGATCTATTTAAGATTTTCCCAAATGAGGTCTTGAACTTCTGTCTGGAAACCAGGTGATTTTGGATATTTAATAAAGGAGGTGGGGCCAGGGGCTTTAGCCTGTTTTCGTCGGGTTCAAAGTGTCAATTGCTGCAACAGAATGGGGGGAGATGGATTTGAGCGAGAAGGAGTTTGAAATTGGTAATGTGGCCACCGAAAGTCCGGGTGGTACCATCGACATTGATGAGATAGTTAGGAAGTACGATACGGAGGCAAGGTTCAGGAACCTTAAGGGATGGCAAGGGGGATTGGTGACCGCCATAGCGGTTGCCATGTCGGTGTTCCATTTCTATACCGCCGGCTTTGGCCTTTTGGATGCGGTTAAGCAAGGGGCAGTGCACCTGGCTTTTACCCTGTCGTTGGTCTTCCTGCTTTACCCGATATCAAATAAGTCCCCAAAGGATAAGATCCCTTGGTACGATGTGCTTCTGGCCCTGGGGGCTGCATACGGTTCCCTTTATCTGGTGATAAACTTTGACGCCTTGAGCGCCAGGGCTGGCCTTCCCACAACCATGGATCTGGCCATGGGCTTCATGACCATGGCCCTGCTTATGGAGGCTACTCGGAGGATATCAAACCCGGTGCTGCCGATATTGGCGCTTCTTTCGTTGCTTTACTGTTACTTCGGTAGGAGTATGCCGTCCATCTTAGCTCACCGTGGTTTTTCGATACCCAGGATAGTTAACCACATGTATCTGGGTACGGAAGGCATATTCGGAGTCCCTCTCGGCGTGTCTTCTACTTTTGTGTTCATGTTCATCCTGTTTGGGGCGGTGCTTGAGAAAACCGGCATGGGACGGTTCATAATAGACCTCTCCCTTGCCTTGGCCGGTTGGTCCACCGGTGGCCCCGCTAAGGTGGCGGTGCTGAGCTCGGGGCTTATGGGGACCATATCCGGTTCTTCTGTGGCCAACGTATGCACCACCGGAATGTTCACCATACCCCTGATGAAGAGTGTGGGCTACAGGCCCCATTTTGCGGGGGCTGTTGAGGCGGTGGCTTCCACTGGAGGACAGATAATGCCCCCCGTTATGGGGGCCGGTGCGTTCATCCTGGCCCAGATATTAGGCGTGCCGTACATAGAGGTTGCCATCGCTGCAATAGTTCCGGCTCTGCTTTACTATGGTGGTGTGCTTGTACAGGTTCACTTGGAGGCAACCAGATTGGGGCTTAAGGGCATACCCAGAGATCAGCTGCCGCCTTTATGGCCCCTTCTGAAGTCCCAGGGGTTCCTTTTGATACCATTGGTGGTCATAGTTTACTTCCTCTTGGCCGGTTACACCCCGTTGAAGGCGGCCTTCAACGGCATAATCGCCAGCTACATCCTGTCATTCCTCAACAAAGAAACCAGACTTACCCCCAAGAGGCTTATCGAGGCCTTTGAGGCTGGTGCCAGAGGGGCTATCGGTGTAGCCTGTGCCTGCGCCACCGTGGGTATAGTGGTGGGAATGGCCACGTTGACGGGCCTTGCCCTTAGGGTGGCTGGTACCATCATCGCCCTCTCTGGTGGCAAGTTGCTGAACACCTTGGTGCTTGCCATGGTTTCCAGCATATTGCTTGGCACTGGGCTCCCTACCACGGCGAACTTCATAATAACCAGCATGATGGTGGCTCCATCGCTTCTTCAGCTTGGGGTTCCAGCCATGGCGGCCTATATGTTCGTCTTCTACTTTGGGATTGCGGCGGACCTTAGCCCTCCCGTGGCGTTGGCGGCCTACGCTGGGGCTGGTATTGCGGGTTCTGACCCCATGAAGACGGGCTTTACCGCTTTCAAGCTGGCCTTGGCCGGCTTCCTGGTGCCCTATATATACGTCTATAATCCCATGATCCTGCTTATAGGATATGAGCCGTTGCCCTTTGCTCAGGCGGTGCTAACGGCAGTGATGGGGATCTTCCTCTTGGGTATGTCCACCATAGGTTTTTATAAGGCTGATATGTCCTGGCCCTTTAGGATACTGGCCATGGTGGGAGCCCTTGGTTTGCTGATACCAGGTACCAAGACCGACCTCTTGGGTCTTTCCATCCTTGTGGTTGTTCACTTCTGGCAGACCATGAAGGCTAAAAAGGTAAAATCCTAGGTGGATTTGGTGGGTGTGTGATCGATAACTTTTAAAGTCATATGGTTGGTGTATAATCACACGAGAGCGCCCCTTGCGCTTAGCAAGGGGCGCTCCTTATAGCATGAAGGGGGTATTTTGGTGACCACGGACTACAAAGACACGCTTCGATTGCCCAAGACGGACTTCCCGATGAAGGCCAATTTGGCTCAGAGGGAGAAGGAGTTTTTGGCCTTCTGGGCTGAAAGGGACATATATGGGAAGATGCAGGATAAACCGAATGGGGCTCCCGTTTTTGTCTTGCATGACGGACCTCCCTACGCCAACGGTCACATTCACATAGGTACCGCTTTCAACAAGATTCTGAAGGACTTTATCCCTAAGTACAAGTCCATGAAGGGGTACAGGGCGCCCTATATCCCCGGTTGGGATACCCATGGATTGCCCATAGAGCTTAAGGTTCTTAAGGAGGAAGGGGTGGATAAGGATCAGCTATCCCCGGTGGAGCTGAGAGCTAAGTGTGCTAAATATGCGTTGGGTTTTGTGGATATACAAAGGGAGGAGTTTAAGCGCCTTGGGGTTTTAGGGGATTGGGACAATCCGTATCTTACCCTTAGGCCCGAGTATGAGGCAGCTCAGATAGAGGCCTTTGCGGACATGGTTGAAAAGGGGCTGGTTTACAAGGGCCAGAAGCCCGTGTTCTGGTGTACCGATTGCCAGACCGCCCTTGCCGCTGCGGAGATAGAGTATGAGGACGAGGCCTCTCCCTCTATCTACGTGGCTTATCCTATGAGAAAGCTTAGTGTCTCCATGGGGGATATGCCGCTGGATGACCTCTACGTGGTCATATGGACCACTACCCCTTGGACTCTCCCTGCCAGCATGGCTGTGGCGGTGCATCCTCAGTATGGATATGGTGTTTTCCGTGCCTCCGATGGAAGACGTTTAATCATGGCGGTGGATCGTAAGGAGGCCTTTGAAGCGGAGTCAGGGATGTCCCTTGGTGAGGCGATAAAAGTTTTCTCCGGAGCGAATTTGGAGGGGGCGATCGCGGAGCATCCCTTCTACTCCGATCGGGACATTCCTTTGGTGTTGGCGGATTATGTGGTGCTTGACTCCGGTACCGGCTGTGTCCACACCGCCCCAGGACATGGGGTGGAGGACTTTGAAACCGGAGTCCGCTATGGGCTTGAGATCCTTAATCCCGTCGACAACAAAGGGGTTTTCGTTAAGGATACTCCGCTGGTGGGGGGCATGCCCATATCCGATGGAGCCAAGCTGGTTATGACCACGTTGGCTGAATCTGGGCGCCTTTTGTTCAGCGGCAAGATAAAGCATTCATATCCACATTGTTGGCGATGCAAAAGACCCGTGATCTTCAGGTCCACCGATCAATGGTTTGTATCTGTTCAGGCCTTCCGGGATGAGGCCATGGGGGCCATAGATTCAGTTCAATGGGTGCCCTCCTGGGGTAGGGACAGGATAGGTAACATGGTTCGTGACAGGTCTGACTGGTGTATAAGCCGTCAGCGAGTTTGGGGTGTGCCAATACCGGCGTTTTACTGCGAGGACTGCAAAAAGGTTGTTGTGGAGCCTCCCATGGTGAGGAAGGTAGCCCAAGTGGTTCGCCGGGAGGGGAGTGATTCATGGTGGGTTAAATCACCGGAAGAGATGCTGGGTGATCTGTGCCGCTGTCCCCACTGCGGGTCCAGCCGGCTGCGTAAGGAAAGCGACATAATGGACGTCTGGTTTGACTCTGGCGTGAGTCACTTGGCGGTCCTTGAGACCCGGCAGGAGCTTCGGTGGCCTGCGGATATGTACTTGGAGGGAAGCGATCAGCATAGGGGATGGTTCCAGACATCTCTCCTCACCGGTGTGGCTACCAGGGGCAAGGCGCCTTTTCGTCAGGTCCTTACCCATGGTTTCATCGTTGATGGGCAGGGCCGCAAGATGTCCAAGTCCCTTGGTAACGTAACCAGCCCGCAGGAGGTAATAGACAAGTACGGAGCGGATATACTTAGGCTTTGGGTGGCTTCCACTGATTATCGCGGTGATGTAAGGATATCAGACAGGATACTTAAGAACCTAGTGGAGTCTTACAGGAGGATAAGGAACACTGCCCGGTTCATCCTAGGAAACCTGTCAGACTTCGATCCGTCTAAGCACATGGTGAGTCGTAAGGACCTCATGCCCTTTGACAAATGGGCTTTGAGCAGGCTTCAGGATCTGGTGGAGAAGGTTACAAGGGGATATGAGGAGTACGAGTTCCACGTTCCTTATTTTGCGGTTCACCAATTCTGCGATAACGACATGAGTTCCTTGTACCTGGATGTATGCAAGGATAGGTTGTATGCCGACCATTTCGATGGCCTGGCAAGGCGGAGCTCCCAAAGTGCCATGTGGGAGATACTGGTATCCCTTACCAAGATTTTGTCACCGATCCTAAGCTTTACATGTGAGGAAATATGGCAGTTTGCCCGCCAGATAGATCCCACACTGGAGGAAAGCGTCTTCTTGAGCGCTTGGCCCTCTGTGGACAGGACCGGCCTTGATGAGGTGGACATGAGGGCTTGGGAAAGGTTGTTTGATGTGAGGGGGGCGGTTTTAAGGGCCCTTGAGCAAGCCCGTTTGAACGGCATGATAGGTAATTCCCTGGAGGCCCAAGTGGAGATGGACCTTGGGAAATACGGCGATCTGTTGAACTACTTCTCGCCGGAGTTTTTGGAGGATCTTTTAATGGTTTCTGGCCTTGCGGTATCTATCTCCCCCTCCTCCGATGCGCGCGTCGATGAGGAGACGGGGGTTAAAGTGGCGGTTTCTCACAGTCCGTACCAGAAATGTCCTAGGTGCTGGAAGTGGAAGAGCGAGGTTGAAAAACTAGGCGTTTGCGGGCGGTGCAGTGAGGTGCTTTCCAAGCTTGGATAGGGAAATTGACGCCCTCTCCTCGGACGATTATCCACCTTTGGGGCATGCCTTTGTGGAAGCGGAGGATGCCCCAAAGGCGGACCCGGTTCAGATCCGGGTTCCCCTGAGTATGGAGGGGCATAGGTTGGATTTTTTCATATCCCAGGAGCTTGGCCTTAGCAGATCCTATGCTACCAGACTGATCCGCCTGGGGAGAGTTGTGGTTTCGTGGGCCAACAGGGTTAAACCGGCCCTCAAGGTTCCCTTGGACGGTACTGTTTGGGTGGACTTGCCGCCTCCGGAGGATTTGGAGCTTCAGCCCGAAGACGTCCCCTTCCAGGTGGTGTACGAGGATCAGGATATAGTGGTGATCAACAAGCCTGCGGGACTGGTGGTTCATCCTGCTCCTGGACACTGGAGGGGAACGTTGGTTCATGGGCTTCTTTACCGATACCCGGAGATGATGGAGCTTAATGGAGTCAGGCGCCCAGGCATCGTTCATCGATTGGATAGCACCACCTCTGGCCTGATGGTGGTGGCCAGAAACGGCTTGGCGATGGAGGGCCTTATAAGATCCTTTAAGGGGAGATGGGTTGATAAGGTTTACATCGCTGCGGTTTCGGGATCTCCCTACCCTGCGGAAGGGGAGATCCGGCTTCCGATAGGCAGGGACCCGGTAAATAGAAAGCGGATGGCTCCGGTGGAGTGGGGGCGGGATGCCCATACCATATATAGGACCCTTTGGAGCCACGGTGGGTACAGCCTGGTGCTATGTCAAATAAAGACTGGCAGGACCCACCAGATAAGGGTTCACATGAAGGCCATTGGGCATCCCTTGGTAGGGGATCAGCTTTATGGGGGCTCGTGCCCTAGGAATTGGTTGCTGGATAGGGTGTTTTTGCATTCCTGGCGGCTCAGCTTCCAGCATCCCAGGACAGGAGAGACGATGAGCTTTGTGTGTCCCCTGCCGGACGAGTTGGTTGATTTCATAGTCCAAGTTCGTCGGGGCTCTTAGGCTGTACCAACAGGCTTTTAAACACCCTATACCTTACGCCCGCCACGCCCTTTTCTGGGAGCGGGCGTAAGTTCTTCCTTTGGGTGTAATCTATCCAAACCTTATCTTCGCCTCTGGCAGGGCTGAACCAGGCGGCCAAGGACGCCGCGAGTTCCAGCGCGTCTTCCATAAGAGGTGCTTTGGGGTCTTTCAACCTTAGCAGCACATGAGAACCTGGCAGATCCTTTACATGGAACCATATGTCTTCCGGTTTTGCTATTCTAAACGTTATCTCCCGGTTTCCCATGGCGCTTAGCCCAACATATATGGTGCCAAAGCATGGGTTGAGCCTTTTCACCCCTGGGGGCTCCTGTCCCTTTTTTGCCCTTGACCTTTTGACGCTTCCGTTGTTGCCCTTGGTGTCTATTTCTGATTCCAGCGTAGCCATGTCCTGACCGCTGATGGGTCCCATAAGGAGTGCCCTTTGCTCCTCAAGGGTGGCTATTTCGCCCCTTACCATGGGGGCCCTTTCCTCCGACGCTTTATGTCTTCTAAGCAGGCGGCGGTACTCATTGAAAAGCCTCTGGGCTTCTTCGACGGGGGTTACGCCGTTGGGGATTTCAACCTCAATGGCTTCTTCCAGTCCCGGCCAGTCGGTGATGGTTATTTTACCACCCCCCCTTTCCTGCGGAAGGCTCATTAGGAACTCCCCAATTGACTTCAACCTGTTGGCCCTTTTAAGCAGTTCCGGATCCGGAAGTTGTGGCCGTAGAGCCGTCAACTTTTTGTCTATTATGGATAGCAGTTTTTTCCTTTTGGCAGCCAGGGCTTCACCTATTAGATATTCTTCCATGATTATGGATGTAGCACTGAGAGGATCTTTTAGGCTAGGGAGTTGATCTTGGTCAATGCTCTTTGGGATGGGGAAAAGATCCTTACCCTTTTGCATGATCTGCCATTCGGTTTCCAGGGGATCCCTGGCGTATAGAAGGTGCTCCACCTCTTCTGCTGTGCTTGGGTAGTTAGGGTATTTCTGCAGCACCTTGATCATCCCTCTGCTTAGACCTGAACAAAGCTGATGCCCCATGGGGGATGGGGGGGAGTAGGGGTTTCCTGGCAGGATGATTCTGTCAGAGCTATCGGGATATAGCCGTCTGTGGCAATCAAGTATGATGTCGTCCTGGAGAAGGCATATGTTGGGCGACCGCTCCATGAGTTCAATTATCAAGGTGATTCGATGGCTAACGGAAGAGCTCACGAACTTGGCGAATTCTAAGGCCATGACCCGATCTTGTTGGATCTGTCTTGCTTGAAGCAGGCATGCTCCAGGCAGATGTCCGTTTAAGAGCTCTCCCATTGGAGACTTTCTTGGGAATAAACTGGTGAGATCTCTTCTTTGATAACGGTTTATCTTGAATATCCCTGGCAGCTTGGGGGACCACGAGACGAATAGGGTTACCTCTTTTCGCTGACACCTAAGATCCAGGAGGATCCCCTCAGAGCATGAGTCTCCGCGGTCCACCAATGCATGGCTCAGGTTCTTGTTTATCCAAGCTTCCTGGAGTCTTATAATCTCCGGTCCGAAAGCCATTCTCATCACCTCCAAGGAATGGGAGGGTATCACGAATGGATCGGGCTTGACAAGCTTGCAAATGATGTATAGAATGCTCCTCGTGATTTCGGGGCTGTAGCGCAGAGGGAGCGCGTTTCCTTCGCACGGAAAAGGTCGGGGGTTCGAGTCCCCCCAGCTCCACCAGCAAGATATCGGGGCGTAGCGCAGTCTGGCTAGCGCACCTGCTTTGGGAGCAGGGGGTCGAAGGTTCGAATCCTTTCGCCCCGACCAGGGTAGATCGGAGGCGGGAATAGCTCAGTTGGCTAGAGCGACGGCCTTCCAAGCCGTAGGTCGCGGGTTCGAATCCCGTTTCCCGCTCCAGGTGTTTTTTGTTTAGGTTTTGCGCCTGTAGCTCAACTGGACAGAGCAACGGACTTCTAATCCGTGGGTTGGAGGTTCGAGTCCTCTCAGGCGCGCCAAACAGGGTGGAGTGGTGAGCGTAGCTCAACCGGTCAGAGCACTGGACTGTGGCTCCAGGGGTTGGGGGTTCAAGTCCCCTCGCTCACCCCAGTTTTTCTTTGGGCTTGCGCCCGTAGCTCAGTGGATAGAGCGGCAGACTTCGGATCTGTTGGTCGCGGGTTCAAATCCTGCCGGGCGCGCCACGGAGTGTAGCTTTGATGGACCGTTAGCTCAACTGGCAGAGCACCTGACTCTTAATCAGGGGGTTACAGGTTCGATTCCTGTACGGTCCACCAGGCTTTCAGGGCAGGGCTTTAGGCCTTGCCCTTTTTTGTATTTGACCTCCCTTGTGGGGTTGACCGTACGGATCTTTTCTTCAGCCTTGATGCTTCTAGTGTGCCGGGTCAGGAGGGATTGACTTGATAATCGGCATAGGGGTGGATATATGTTCTGTGCCCAGGATGAGGCGAAGCATTAGCATTGATGGGTTTGTTGAGAGGGTTTTTCACGCAGAGGAGATAGAATATGTAAGGGGCTCTACCAGGCCGGAGGAGAGCTTGGCAGGATCTTTTGCTGCCAAGGAGGCCCTTGCGAAGGCCCTTGGTATAGGGCTTTCAAAGCTTGGCCTTAAGGGTGCGTGGGTGAGGCGTACCGAAAGGGGACCCGTTCTTTGCCTTGATGATAGAATCTCTGAGTACGTTAGATCTATGGGGGTTGGTAGGATCTTCTTATCCATATCCCACGAAAGGGAAGTGGCGGTAGCATTCGTGGTTTTGGAGGGAGGTAGTTAGCTTGCCCTTGTTCGCTTATGATCCCCAGGATGTAAGGCGGGCGGATCAAAGGGCCGTTCAGAAGGGAATCCCCGGCCAAATACTTATGGAAAACGCTGGAGCCGGTGCCGCAAGGGTTATCCTGGAAAGGTTTAGAGATATTAAGAAAGCGGTTGTGCTATGTGGCCCAGGGAACAACGGCGGGGATGGAATGGTGGTGGCAAGGCATTTATTGGCTTCCGGCGTAGATGCTAGGGTTATAACTACCGCACCCAACAGGACCGGCGATTCCCTGGTAGCAGAAGCCATGTACCTTGGGGCGGGGGGAAAGATGGTTGTCTCTTGTGAATGCTCCGATCGGGACCTTTTAGACCTTATGGAATCCTCTGACCTCTTGGTGGACGGCCTTTTGGGCACCGGTTCCGGCGGATCCCCCAGGGGGGAGGTTCTTAGATTAATCAGGTTTCTTGGAGACCTCGACGTCCCAGTGGCTTCCCTTGACATTCCTACGGGATTTGATGGGAGGACCGGCTCTTTCTTGGGTGAGCCTGGGCTAGGCGTTAATGCTTCAATAACGATATCATTTCTGGTCCCTAAAAGCGGTCTTTTTTTTACCCCCGCCTTTGATTTTATGGGTAACCTTGAGGTTGTGCCCATCGGCGTGCCAGCTTGTTTGGTCCTTCCTGGTGAACCGGCGGTCACGGCCTTTTTCCCCCAAGATCTCGCCCCGTTAAAGCCCAGGCTTCATGGCGGCTTCAGCAAAGCTGACAGGGGAATGGTCCTGGTCATAGGTGGATCAGATTCCTTCGGCGGGGCGCCCTTCCTTTCCGCCCTGGGTGCCATGAGTGCTGGTGCCGGTTGGGTTGTGTGTGGTGTGCCGGAAAAGTGGTCAGCCTGTTATGCCTCGATGATCCCGGAGGCCATGGTCGAATCTCTTCCCGTTGATCAAGGAGGAGCGATACTCCCGGAGTCTTATGAGTACATGATGGCCCGTTATGGAGGAAGGGTTAAGGCCATCGTTATAGGACCGGGCCTTGGGAGAAGCGAAGGAGTTAGATCCCTTGTGGGCAGAGTTCTATCGTCTTGGGATGGGCCTTTGGTTTTGGATGCCGATGGGCTTAATGCTTTTTTAGATCTCGACATAAAACCTGGCGCTATAAGATCGAAAATATGGGTGACCCCTCATGAGGGCGAGGCTGCGAGGCTTCTTGGCAAGCCATCTGGCTGGGTTAGGGATAACAGGCGGGATGCGGCGGAGGGATTGGGAAATTTATTCGGCGGAGCGTTGTTAAAGGGTAGGAACTCCGTATTGGTGTTTGATAAGAGAATTAGGGTTTGCTGCGTTGGAGATCCGAACATGTCGATACCGGGTTCTGGTGATGTTCTATCGGGCATTTTAGGAGCCATGTTTGCCAGGGCTGGTTATGGCATGGACTCTGCGACGTTTGCGGTTGGCCTCCATGGTATGGCGGGGCAGAACTTGGCATTAAAGGGTAGGGGAGACGGCATTTGGGCCAGGCACTTGGCGGAGGAAGCGGCTGTTTTGCTTGGTGGGATGTGTAATAGATGAGGCGTCCTAGGCGTTCTGCAGCGGATTTTTATAAGCGGCAGGAGGAAGCTAGAAGGGCTAGGGTCAGGGGGCTTCGTTATACCCTTTTGGGTTTTCTGTCCGCTCTTGTCGTTATGGTGGGAGCAAAGGTGAGGTATCCAAATATCTCCATTAAGTCCCCAATGATGGTTCTTGGCGCATTGGTGCTTGGTACGCTGTTGATGATAGCCATTGCTTCAAGGCGGGATGGTTAAGTGACTGAGGTGAATAGTTAAAAATGCTTGATAGGGTATTTAAGATCCAGGTGAATGGGCTGGAGGGAATGGAGGAGCTTGGCCGGGCTTTGGGGGGTAGCCTCTATCCCGGCCTTTTGATTTGTTTGGATGGTGAGTTGGGAGCTGGTAAGACCACATTGGCGCAGTATGTGGGGATGGCCTTGGGGATACGGCGCATGCAAAGCCCCAGCTTTGTCCTGGTGAGGGAATATGATTCGGAACCGCCGTTAGTCCACGTGGACCTTTACAGGCTGTCTGGGGAGCAGGTTGAGGACTTGGCGCTTTGGGAATATTTGGACGAAGGGAACGTTCTTTTGGTCGAATGGGCTTCTCGAATGAACGTGGAGAGGGTTAAGGATCGTTGGGAGATTTACATAACAGTGGGTGATTCGCAGTTTTCAAGGGAGGTTAGGGCTTCGGCTTCCTCCGAAAGGTCCTTGGATGCGCTGGCTTTTGCTGTATCCAAGCTCCGGGGGCCTGTATTTCTAGAGGAAGAGGATAAGGGAAGGGGATAATAGGACAATGGCTGGTTTGGGAAGGGTTCTTTGGATAGATACATCATGTGGCTATACCACGGTAGGCCTTAGCGAAGGCCGCAGGGTTGTAGGGGAGGTAGGGCTTGATCTTGGCCGTTCTCAGTCAACGCACCTTCCCGGTGTGGTGGAGGGGCTTTTGCGAAGCCTTGGGGTTTCGATGCAATCGTTGGATTCCATTGGAGTAGTGGTTGGGCCTGGCTACTACACGGGGCTTCGGGTGGGGGTGTGTTATGCCCAGGGATTGGCGGAGGCCATAGGTGTTGGGATTTTGCCTGTGTCCACCTTGGATGCCATTGCAGCGGAGAGAGCCTGTTATCAGGGACCATGTATGTCGTTTCTTAGGGCGAAGATGGGGTTGTTGTATGTGGCGGCATATGGCGAGGACCTGTCTTGCGGCCCTTGCTGGGGGCCTTTAATTGGGGAGCCTTCTTGGGTGCTTAAGGAGGCCGAGGCTAGGGGTATAGGTTTGGCCAAGGGCCCTTATTGCGAGGAGATCGACCTGATGCATCAGGCTGGTTTTATAGTCGTGGACGTACCGTCCCCCTCTGTCAGGGGTATGTTAGATTTTGCAGAGCGCTGTTCAACAACCGCGGTATGCCCCGCTGATGTGCGGTTGATGTATTTAAGGGAGCCAGATTTGGGACCTACGCCTTGCAAGCATCACTAGGCGAGAGTATTATATCTTCTATACAGCATTTTGTATTTGAATTATCCCGACAGGGGAGGTGATTGAACCAAGGTTTCTGGCGGTGGTTGGTGTTAGGCAATATCCGTTCAAAGTTCAAGGAGGGATATTAGGCATGCACCTTATTGACCAGCACCCCATTTTGGACTATCGCCATGGCAGGAAGGTTAAGTTCACCTTCGATGGCCGGGAGATGGAGGGTTATGAGGGGGAGCCCATCGCGGTGGCCCTTCATGCCAATGGAGTTCGTGTATACCGTATAACCCCAGAGATGAAACGCCCCCGAGGCTTTTTCTGTGCCATAGGGAAGTGCAGCAGTTGTTTTATGGTGGTTAACGGAGTGCCAAATGTCAGGACCTGCGTTACTCCCCTAGAGGAGGGAATGGACGTCAGGACTCAGGTTGGCAAGGGCAAGGTGTCCATATAAGGGGGCGGGATGGACATGATGAGCACGGACATTTTGGTGGTTGGTGGAGGAGCGGCTGGTTTGTCCGCCGCTGCCGAAGCCGCATCCTATGGGGCTAAAATCCTTGTTTTGGAAAGCGACTTGCAGCTTGGGGGGCAGCTGATCAAGCAGACCCACAAGTTCTTTGGGAGCAAGGATGAGTATGCTGGTACCAGGGGCTATAAGATAGCCGACATCCTCCTTGAGGAGATTCGATCCGCTGGAGACCGGGTTCAAGTGGAGACTAACGTGACTGTTACGGGGTACTACCCTGAGGATGGGACCATAACCGCTATGCGGGGGGAGGAAGAGTATTTCCGGGTCTCCGCCAGAAAAGTGGTAATCGCTACCGGTGCCCAAGAGAGGTTGATACCCTTTCCCAACAACGACCTTCCCGGGGTATATGGGGCTGGAGCGGTTCAGACCCTTATGAACGTCTATGGAGTGGTTCCCGGCAAGAGGGTCCTCATGGTTGGAGCCGGGAACATAGGTCTAATAGTCAGCTACCAGCTAATGCAGGCAGGGGTAGAGGTTGCGGCGGTGGTGGAAGCCATGCCGAAGGTGGGTGGCTATTGGGTTCACGCTGCGAAGATACGCCGTCTTGGCGTTCCTATATATTTAAAGCACAGCATAAAAGAGGCGCTGGGTAAGGAAGTGGTTGAAGGCGCGATCATTCAAGAGGTGGATGATCGTTGTTCAGGCATAGGGAATGAGAAGAGGATAGATTGCGACATAATATGCATGGCCGTTGGATTGTCCCCAACCGTTGAGCTTTGCTGGCAAGCGGGGTGCAAGATGAAATACGTCCCCCATTTGTGTGGTTACGTCCCCCTTAGGGATAGGACCATGAGGACCAGCCACCGGGACATATGGGTTGCCGGGGATGCCTCTGGCATAGAGGAAGCCAGTGCTGCCATGGTGGAGGGCCGCATTGCTGGGTTGGCTGCCGCCATTAGCCTGGGGCTTCCATGCAAGGTTGAGAAGATGGACGAGTATTGGGCGCGTCTTGGACACCTGAGGGCCGGTGAGGTGGGAGAGAAGATTCGGGCTGGCGTTAGTCAGGTTATGGTGGATGGTTGGGAGGAATAGGCCATGACCGAGAAGGAGCTCTTGTTTAACAGCGGAGTTTTGGTGGAGCATCGTCAGGGTGCGGAGCTCCCCCCTAAGGAGCTTTGGGAGGGGAAGAAAAATGGGCTTGTCATAATTGAATGCCCTCAGCGCATACCATGCAACCCGTGTAATACCAGCTGTCCAACCGGGGCGGTTCTCCCCTTCGAAGACATAAATGATACGCCGCGGATAGATTATTCAAAGTGTACTGGCTGTGCCATGTGCGTTGCCAAGTGCCCGGGATTGGCTTGTTTTGTAGTGGACCTTACTTGGGGTGGCGAGGGTATGGCGCTGATGAAGCTTCCCTACGAGATGTTGCCTCGTCCGGAAAAGGGAGATCCGGTGGAGTGTCTTAACAGGATAGGCGAGGTTGTTTGCAAGAGCGTGGTAGAGGCGGTCACTGAGCCCTGGAAGGACAAGACCTTGGTGGTTCACGTGGGAGTCCCTGTGGATCTTGTGGACCAGGTTAGGGCTGTTAGGGTGGTGAAGTGAGATGAGCGAGATAATCAAAGCCGGAGAGGTTTGCAACAACGAGGAAGTGGAGAGCCGGGAGCGGGAGATAGTCATTTGCCGCTGCGAGGAGGTAACCCTAGGGGAGATAAGGGATTGGATAGCTCGAGGTTATGACACTTTTGATGAACTTAAGAGGGTTCTGCGGGTGGGTATGGGCCCCTGTCAAGGTCGTGGTTGCCGGGAGATGATACTCCGGGAGATCTCTCGGATGACCGGTAAGCCCGTTGCGGAGATACCGGCCGGTACGATCCGGCCGCCGGTTAAGCCCGTTAAACTTGGCATCCTAGCCTCTGGGGGTGGAGAGTGATGGAGTGGAAGGATACCGCTGAGGTGGTGGTCATCGGCGGTGGGGTTCAGGGCATGTCTGTGGCCTATAACCTCGCCAAGTTTGGGGTTAAGGACGTGGTGGTACTGGAGAAGAACAGTATCTGTTCTGGTTCCACCGGTCGTTGCGGGGCGGGGATAAGGGCCCAGTGGGGAACCGAGATGAACTGCCGCCTTGGGTTAGCTTCCCTTAACTTGTTCGAACAGCTTCACGAAGAGTTGGGCATGGATGTGGGGCTTAACCAGTGTGGCTACCTGATGGTGGCATACAAGGAAAGTGAGTTTGAGACCCTCAAGAAGAGCATGGCCCTTCAGAACAGCTTGGGGATAAAGACCCGGGTTGTTTCCAGGGATGAGGCGTTGGAAATATGCCCGTGTCTTTCCGCCGATGATGCGGTGGGCTTCACCTTCCACGAGAGGGATGGCCATGCGGATCCCTTCTTGACCACTTTTGCATATCAAGAGGCGGCCAAGCGCCTTGGGGTTAAGGTCTTTAAGTTCACAGAGGTTACAGGGATCCGAGTTGAATCCGGTAGGATCGCTGGTGTGGAGACCAGTCGAGGATTCATATCCACCAGGGCGGTGGTGAACTGTGCGGGGCCCTATGCTCAGTTTATAGCCGCCATGGCGGGCATAAAGATACCGAACTACTCGGAGCGGCATGAGATATTGATCACCGAACCCGTGGAGTTTGGCGTGTGTCCTCCCATGCTTATGAGCTTCTCCGGTAACTACTACATTCAGCAGCGTCCCCATGGTTCTATAATAGGAGGCTGTAGCCCTGAGGGGCACCCGGAGGATTATGAGAATAAGGCATCTGCGGACTTCCTGCAGCATATGTCTAAGACCTTCGTCAAGGTTCTTCCTAAGACTAGGGGGATAAGGGTGGTTCGTCAGTGGTCTGGGATGTACAACATGACTCCTGATAAGCAGCCTGAGCTTGGTGAAACCGATGTCAAGGGCTTTTACCTCTCAACGGGGTACTCTGGGCATGGTTTCATGTTTGCCCCCATATCGGGTCAGCTCATAGCAGAGTTGTACACCAAGGGAACCACGTCAATAGACATATCCATGCTTAATTACAAGCGATTTGAAAAGGGTGAGCTGATACTGGAGCCTGCGGTGGTATAGCTTTCCCATTTAATTTAGTTGATGGCTAGGGGGGAGCAATCCCCCCTCTTTTGATGTGGGGTAAAATTTTTGAATTGTCTATTTTGGATCAGTAGATTCAACATATAAACACCTTTTTTTTGTTGCAACCCGTCGTGGCGGCTGGCATAATTAACGAAGTCATGGGCAGCGTCAGCGAGGGTTTACATGTCAAGGGAAGGAAGGTGGAGCGTTTGGCCAAGAAGTTCTCCGTCCTGGTAAATAAGAAGTGGTGCAAGGGGTGTGGGCTTTGCATCGCCATATGCCCCAAAAAGGTCCTTGAGCTGGACAGCAGGGTTAAGTGCGAGGCGGCCCGTCAAGATGACTGCATAGGGTGTCGTCAGTGTGATAACGTCTGCCCGGACTTCGCCATCACCGTGAAGGAGCGTGAGGAGAATGCCTAGGGTCGAGTTTTGGCAGGGTAACAAGGCTATAGCCATGGGCGGTATAGCCGCAGGGTGCCGCTTCTTTGGTGGATATCCCATAACCCCCTCCACGGAAATAGCGGAGGTGATGGCGGAGGAGTTGCCCTTGAGGGGTGGCAAGTTCATCCAGATGGAGGACGAGATAGCCGGGATAGCGGCTTCCATAGGAGCTGCTCTGACCGGTGTTAAGGCCATGACGGCCACATCTGGCCCTGGTTTCTCGCTTAAACAGGAGAACTTGGGTTATGCCTATATGGCGGAGGTTCCGCTTGTGGTGGTTGATGTTATGCGCGGAGGTCCCTCCACCGGCCTTCCTACCAAGGTGTCCCAGGCGGACGTGATGCAGGCCCGCTGGGGGACCCATGGGGATCACGGTACCATAGCCTATGCACCATCTTCTGTTCAGGAGAGCTTTGACCTTACCGTGACCGCTTTTAACATGGCGGAGCGGTTCCGTCAGCCGGTTCTTATAATGACCGATGAGGTTGTGGGGCACATGAGGGAGAAGATAGTGGTCCCTGATAAGGTTGATACCATCGAAAGGAAGCGCCCTAGCGTATCTCCCGACCAGTTCGTCCCCTACAGGCCCGACGATGACGACGTGCCTCCCATGGCGGCCTTTGGAGATGGTTATCGCTGGCACGTTACTGGCCTTACCAGCAACGATTGGGGGTTTCCCACTAATAACGCGAGTGATATAGACAGGAAGGCCACCAGGATAATCCGTAAGGTTGATCGTTTTAGGGACCAGATAGTTTCTTACTCCCATGAGGGGCTTGATGATGCCGAGGTCTTGGTCCTTTCTTACGGCTGCGTCAGTCGCTCGGCATTGAGGGCCGTAAGGGAACTTAGGTCCAGGGGGATAAAGGTTGGACATTTTAGGCCCATAACCATATGGCCCTTTCCCGATAAGGAGCTGAGGGAACTTGCTTCCCATGTGAAGAAGGTTATCGTTCCTGAGCTTAACGCAGGACAGATGGTCCTTGAGGTCGAGAGGGTAATGGGTAGGTATGCGGAGGTAATATCAAAGACCCTCATAAATGGTGAGCTCTTTAAGCCGGCCCAGATAATGGCCGCCGTTGAGGAGGTGGCGTAGTATGCCGCGGGAAGATGTTATGAAGTGGATCCGCAGTCAATTCATGCCCCACATCTGGTGCCCCGGCTGTGGCCACGGGATAGTTATGCATGCCCTGTTGCGGGCCCTTTCTGATTTGGACAAGGATCCAACTAAGACGGTTATTTCTTCTGGTATAGGTTGTTCCAGCCGGCTTCCCGGCTATGTCAACGCCTGTACCCTTCATACCACCCATGGGCGCTCTTTGAGCTTTGCCACCGGTGTCAAGCTGGCTAACCCGGAGTTGACGGTGGTTAACGTGATGGGGGATGGCGACTGTTCGGCCATAGGGGGAAATCACTTTATCCACGCCTGCCGCAGGAATATAGGCATAACTGCCATTGTCATGAACAATAACATTTACGGAATGACTGGAGGTCAGGCTTCCCCAACCACTCCGGAAGGTGCCTTTGCATCCACCACCCCTTATGGGGCAGTGGATCCTTCCTTTGATCTTTGCAAGTTGGCCATAGGGGCTGGCGCCACGTTTGTAGCCAGGGCTACCATAGCCCAGCCGCAACTTTGCGAGACCCTCATAAAGAAGGCCATACAGAACGACGGCTTTTCCGTGGTTGAGGTGGTCACCCACTGCCATACCCAGTTCGGCCGCAAGAATAAGAGGAGCCGCCCCATCGACAACTTCAATTTCTTCAAGGATCACAGCGTTATGAAGGCAAAAGCAGATTCCATGTCTCCGGAGGAGTTGGAGGGCAAGATAGTTATAGGCGAGCTCTTCAGCGCCGAAGGGGAGGAGTACACCAAGAAGTACCAGAAGCTCATAGAGCGGGTAAGGGGGTAGTCGGATATGAGCGATCGTTTTGAGATTCGCTTGGCTGGGTCCGGCGGCCAGGGGATTATCTTGGCGGCGGTGATAGTGGGTGAGGCTGCTGCCCTTATGGAGGAGGGGCTTTACTCGGTTCAGACCCAGTCCTATGGGCCCGAGGCCAGAGGCGGGGCCTCCAAGTCAGAGGTGGTAATATCTAGGAGCGAGATAGACTACCCCAAGGCCAGTGTGCCGGATCTTCAGGTTATCCTTACTCAGAAGGCCTGTGACGAGTACAGCGGGGATACGAAACCCGGTGGGTTGGTAATAGTTGATGACTTCTTCGTTACTGATCTCCCCAATCTGGATGCGGAGATATACCCACTTCCAATAGTCAGGACCGCCAGGGAAGAGCTGGGAAGGGAGATTGTCACTAACATGGTGGCCCTTGGGGCTTTGGCTAGGGCCTTAGAGTTGAAGGGTATCATGAACCCGGAGTCCATAAAGAAGGCCATACTAAACAGGGTTCCTAAGGGTACGGAGGAGCTAAACGCCAAGGCCTTTGATGCGGGATATGAGATGATGAAGATCAAAAAGTAGCTTGGCATATCCCTAGGGGGAGGGGGAATCTATCGTTCCTCTGTTAACGCCTCTGGGTTTGCTTCGCTTGTGCAATCTGTGGCGTCTTTGTCCGGGGATCCTATTTGTGTGGATTCCCGGATTTTTTGATGTGCTCTCAAGTTATCCAAGCTGTGATATGGTGTTTTGTTGTAATGGAGCACGATATTTATTTTTGTGGCGGGAGATGGTGTGTTGGTAAAACCTGGTGATGTTTTGGATTTATCGGTTTCTTCTGTTAGCAGCGCCGGAGACGGGGTGGCGAGGCTGGGTGATTTTGTTGTTTTCGTGCCTCGAAGCTTGCCCGGCGAGACGGTGAAGGTGGCGATAAGCGTCGTAAAAAAGACCTATGCAAGGGCTAGGCTGTTGGAGGTATTGACCCCTTCTGGTTCAAGAGTGGAACCATTGTGCCCCATTTTTGGCCGTTGCGGAGGTTGCCAGCTTCAACACGTCTCATATAAGGCGCAGCTTGAGGTAAAGACTGGGATCGTAAGTGATGCGTTAAGGCGCATAGGTGGCCTTTCAAGCGAAATGCTGATGGATTGCCAGGGAAGCCCTAAGCAGTTTGGCTATCGCAACAAGGCCATTGTCCCGGTTAGACGTCAGGGTGCCGGTGGCGTAATAGGTTTTTATGAACCCCTTTCCCATAGGGTGGTTCCCCTCAAGATGGATTGCCCGGTAATGTCCGATACGGTGAACACCGTTTTAAGGGGAGCTATGGATTTTTTGATGCCTCGCATTTCCAAAGGTATATTGCCCCCTTACGGGGAAGGGATGAATCCTTCTGGGCTTCTTAGGGAGTTGGTAATTAGGTCCGGGGAGAGGACCGAGGATGTGCTTTTGAGCTTGGTGATGCGGGATAAACCCCGTGGATCTGCTAGGGCTGAAGTGGAGCGCTTGTGGGGTTTAATGAAGGGTATAGGTGTGGCCGGTCTATCGGTCTTCAGGAATCGATCGGATGTAAACTTTGTATGGGACGGTTCTTTTGTGTGGGGGCAGGGCCAGAGCAAGGTCAGGGATGTTTTGGGAGATTTGACCCTTCAATATGATGTCACATCCTTTTTCCAGGTTAACACATCTCAGGCGGAAGCCATGTTCCACTACGTAAGGGATTTAGTGGCTTCAATTGGTGCGGATCATGTGTTGGAGCTGTATTGTGGGGTTGGATCTCTTACATGTCTGTTAGCCCAAAGTGGGCACCGGGTAACTGTGTCATGAGATATTCCGCAGGGTTCATTGGAATAACCGAGGGAAAAAATCCATCGTTTGGAGATGCGTCAGCAGATTGGAAAACACCGGTTTGTTTTGTACCGCTTCCACTATACTTGAAGATACTCTCAAAGAGAAGATTGTAGAAGCTATCAATATAGCCGTCAGCGGGAAAAACTCTTTCCTGGCCATACTGAAAAAGAATATTGAAACCGTATTAAACGAGGATTTGGACGAGAGTACGGCAGATATTGATAAAAGGCTGGAAGAGCTTCAAGCCGAGTTGATCCAATTGGCAAATTCAAAGGAAGCATATGATAATATTGTCAATGAGATTTACCGCTTACGGGACTTAAGGCAAGAAACCCTTTCAAGAAACGCTCTCCGTCAAGATAAGCGGGATCGGATCGCTGAGATGACGGACTTTCTTAATATGCAAACCGGTGGTATTACGGAATTTGATGATAAACTGGTTAGAAAACTAGTTGAAAAAGCAATTGTATATGATGACAGGTTAGTGGTAGAGTTTAAGTCGGGGTTAGAAATAGAAGTAAACCTATAAGCTCGTATTAAGATAGCCGCCAGTAGGGGAAGAGTACTTATACTATTATAAATAACTACAGGAGACATAATTGGATTACCGATTGCGGGAGCAGAAGCAAAATGCGCTGGTTAAAAATGCAGAGCGTGAAGGAAGAAGCAGCGAATAGCTGAAATGACAGACTTCTTGAATGAACAGTCCTATGAGCTGGAGGAATATGATGAGCAACTGGTAAGGCGGCTTATTGAAAAAGTTACGGTATTTGATAATAAGCTGACCGTTGAGTTTAAGTTTGGAGTAGAGATTGATGTATTAATTTAAAATGAACTTGACCGCCGATTGAGGAGAAATACTTCTTGATGGGCGGTTCTTTTCTATTTATACTTAGGGATAATCTAATAAGTGAACTCGTTTCAGCAAGCTGAAACATCGGGGAATCAGATGGAGAGTCTACTCCACCTGATTAAAACCCACCTACGCTGCGCTTAGAGGTGGCGGTCTTGACCGTAAAGCTAAAAGATAAACACACTTGAACAATTACTCATATGTTTTTATTGACAAACGGAGAATTGAGGTTTATAATACATATGAAAGCTTATTCAAGTGTTCAATTGAATGATAAGGAGGTGATATAAATATGGCAAAAAAAATTCAACCAATTGAAAGATGCGACTCTGATGTAATACATGAGGAAATTGTAAATAAAGTGCGAGAAAAAATGCCTCAAGAAGAAACTCTATATGATCTAGCAGAACTATTTAAAGTTTTTGGAGATTCAACAAGAATTAAGATACTCTGGGCATTAGATGAATCAGAGATGTGCGTTTGCGATATTGCATTCTTATTAAATATGACCCAATCAGCAATTTCACATCAGCTAAGAGTCTTAAAGCAGGCTGGACTAGTAAAGAGCAGAAGAGAAGGAAAGATTGTATTCTACTCTCTTGAAGATGAACATGTAAAGCAAATATTTGACCAGGGATTAATTCATATTTCAGAAGAAAGTAAGTAAAGGAGGGTCAGTAATGTTAAAGAAGGAAGTAATTTTAGAAGGTTTAGATTGCGCAAATTGTGCAGCTAAAATTGAAGATGAGGTTAATAAATTAAATGGAGTCAAAGCCTATATGAACTTCATGAACAAGACATTGACTTTAGAAATTGAATCAGAGCAAGAGTATAAGAATATATTACAGCAAGTTAAAACCATAGTGCACAAGCACGAACCGGATGTGGTAGTGAAAGAAAAATCCGTTAACAAGAGCAATAAAAAAGTATTAATACTTGAAGGACTTGACTGTGCGAATTGTGCTGCAAAGATTGAAGCTCAAACACAAAGCCTTGAAGGAGTAAATAGTGCGACCGTTGATTTTGTATCTAAGAAGCTGACAATTGAAGCGGTCGATAAAAAGGAATTTGGTAAAATTCTTGGAGAAGTAACATCCATTGTAAATAAACTTGAGCCGGATGTTAAAATAGTTGATGCAGAGAAGAAAAAGGTGAACAAAAGCATAGTAATGCTTGAAGGACTTGGCTGCGCGAATTGTGCAGCTAAAATGGAAAAAGAAATAAGCGGTCTAGAAGGAGTTGAATTTGCTGCAGTAGATTTTGTTTCGAAGAAACTAACACTGGAAATAAGTCCGAAAGTCAACCGCTCTGAGTTAAATGAGAAGATTGAAGGCATAGTAAAGAAAATAGAGCCAGATGTAAAGGTCATTTTTGAGGAGAATAACTCCAAGACCAAAATAAACGAAAATAACGAAAAGGAAGAAGAAGGTGTCAACAAAAAAGAAATCATAAGACTTGTGGTCGGTGGAGCAATATTTGCCGTGGGAATCATCTTTAATTTCCAAAATTGGCTTGAGCTTACCTTGTTTATTATTAGTTATATCATAGTTGGTGGAGAGGTTGTCTTAAGAGCAATAAAAGGTATTGCCCGCGGTCAGGTATTCAGTGAGCATTTTTTGATGAGTATTGCTACCATTGGTGCTTTCTTCATTGGAGAGTATCCAGAAGGTGTAGCAGTTATGCTGTTCTATCTGGTAGGTGAATTGTTTCAGGATATAGCTGTAGGTCACTCCAGAAAATCAATACGTGCTTTGATGGATATTCGTCCTGACTATGCAAATCTTAAAGTTGGCGATGAGATCAGGAAAGTATCTCCTGAAGAGGTAAACATAGGTGACATCATTATTGTTAAACCAGGAGAAAAAGTTCCCCTCGATGGCAAGGTTATAGAAGGAAACTCAATGGTTGACACTGCAGCGTTAACAGGGGAATCTGTTCCTCGTGAACTCGGGCCAGGAGACGATGCATTGAGCGGATTCATTAATAAAAATGGCGTTTTGACAATAGAGGTAACAAAGGATTTTGGTGATTCAACTGTATCTAAAATTTTGGATCTGGTTCAGAATGCCAGCAGTAAGAAGGCTCCTACAGAAAAATTTATAACAAAATTTGCCCGTTTCTATACTCCGATTGTAGTCTTTGGAGCATTAGCCTTAGCAATCATACCTCCATTGGTGATCCCCGGTGCAACTTTCTCTACATGGATATATCGAGCCTTAGTGTTCTTAGTTATATCTTGTCCATGTGCGTTAGTAATTTCAATACCATTGGGCTTCTTCGGAGGGATTGGTGGAGCATCGAAGAGAGGTATATTAGTAAAAGGCAGTAACTATCTTGACGCGTTGAACAATGTGGAAACAGTTGTTTTCGATAAGACAGGTACTTTAACTAAAGGTATATTTGAGGTTGTGGATGTTAACCCCCAAGCCGATTTTACTGATGAGGAATTGATTGAATATGCAGCATTTGCTGAAAGTCACTCAAGTCATCCAATTGCACTATCCATTTTGAAAGTCTATAACAAAGATGTCGATACCACTAAAATTGAAGACTATGAGGAAATTGCAGGTCATGGGATTTTAGCTAAAGTTGGTGGTAAAGAGATTCTTGTCGGAAATAGCAAACTGATGAATAAAGAAAACATTAAATATCAGGAAGTTGAGACTCTGGGTACAATAGTACATGTTGCAGTAGACAAGAAATATGCAGGCAATATTGTAATCTCTGACGCAGTGAAGGAAGATTCAGCTGATGCGATTAAAGGATTGAAGGCATTAGGTGTTAGAAATATTGTTATGCTTACTGGTGATTCGAAGGCAGTTGGGGAAAAAATAGCAACC
>JAOACP010000005.1:0-30000 GCA_026417795.1 Thermanaerothrix sp. | reverse complement strand
GCGCCCATTCGCTTTTTCAATTGACGGCGACAAAATTATGGTAAGTACTTGGCAAGAGATGTTTTTAAAAACCGTTGAATTTCTCTACGGCAAAGACCCGGAAAAAATGAAAAGCTTTGTTACGGATGAAGATATTAACGGCCGTAAGGTTCGCTATTTTTCCCTAACGCCTCAAACTACTATGCGCAAACCAATTAAGATTTCTAACGCGGAGTTTTATGTCGAAACCAATCGAAGCGCCAACTCGATCCGCAACTCTATTGTAAAAATGTTGCAGCGGTATGGGATAAAAACTGGAGCTTTTAAGATTTACCTGCGGGCGGATTATGGTGAGTTACATAATTGACGGCTTTTTGAGAAAAAAGTGGGCATGGTTGTATATTGCATAAATATGCATTAGGAAGCAAGGATCTGCACCGTGGCATAAATTAGGTCAACTAAAAAGATTGGTATTTTGCAATCCCCAAAGGCAAATGCAATCTTAGGCAATTAAGCAATTGTTCGTCTATTAGTCCTGCCCATCTGTGTAGGGTTTATGTAATTTTTGTTTAACTTCGTTTTGTGCATGCATTTTGGTGGCTAAGCCATGTAAAGTCTCCCATGTACAAAGCAGGATTTTAATAGGATTTTAAACCATCTACTGGGAGGTGGACAATGTCAGGTATCGTTCATTTAAAGACTATGAGGCAGATAGATTCTATAATGATTTATTTGCCGCCATGCAAAATTACACCGCGGGTAACTGCAATAATTTAAATCTCAGGTGTTTTAGTCAACTTAAAATATCCAGAACTTGAAAATGTAAGTTGTCCAAGAATTGATGCAAGAAATGTCCACGCTCAAACACCAATCAAGGCCGCGAACCGTTTATATAGCCTTGACTGGTGGTCTCAAGACCCAACGCTATACGTAGGTCCAGCAATCCTTTGCTGGACTTGTCCTTAGGCGAGTGAAGGAGGGATGGGGAGTATCATTGAGCTGGGCCTGGGCGATACCGAAAGATGCGGATAAGCCCGCTGATTTGTTGTTTAAAATAGAAAAACAGGAGTGAAACAGAAATGGCAAAGAGAAAGAAAACCACCACGTTGGAATCAATTGAGCAGGTGCTTTGGAGCTCCGCCGACAAGCTCCGCAAGAACATGGATGCCGCGGAATATAAGCATGTAGTTTTAGGCCTTATATTCTTAAAATACATATCCGACAGCTTTTATGAGTTATACAACAAGCTTAAAGAGGGCAAGGGCGAGTATGAAGGGGCAGACCCGGACGATCCTTACGAATACCGCGCGGAAAACGTATTCTACGTTCCGCCGCAGGCCCGCTGGGACTACCTGCAGAGCCGCGCCAAACTGCCGACCATCGGCAAAGACATTGACGACGCGATGGAAGCTATTGAAAAAGATAATCCTTCCCTAAAAGGTGTTTTGCCGAAGGAATACGCCAAAGAGAAACTGGACAAGCAGTCCCTCGGTGGCCTTATTGACCTGATCGGTACCATTGCCCTTGGTGACAGTGTTTCTAAATCAAACGATATCCTTGGGCGCGTGTATGAATATTTCCTTGGGCAGTTCGCGCTTGCCGAAGGAAAAAAGGGCGGGCAGTTCTATACGCCGCGTTCCGTAGTACAGTTGCTTGTTGAAATGCTCGAACCATACGAGGGCAGGGTTTTTGACCCTTGCTGCGGCAGTGGCGGTATGTTCGTTCAAAGCGAGAAATTCGTTGAAGCTCATAGAGACCACTATAACGGAAAATCAAGAGAGATTGATAAGCTTTTCGAGCGTGTTGTTTCTATCTATGGTCAGGAAAGCAACCAAACAACATGGCGGCTTTGCAAAATGAACCTTGCCATACGAGGTATTGACAGCACCAATGTTTTGTGGAACAGCGAAGGTTCATTTTTAAACGATGCTCACCCCGACCTCAAGGCTGACTTTGTAATTGCTAATCCGCCTTTCAATGACAGCGACTGGAGCGGAGAACTGCTGCGGAATGACGGTCGCTGGAAGTATGGTGTGCCGCCGGTATCCAATGCAAACTATGCGTGGATTCAACACTTTTTATATCATCTTTCGCCGAGAGGTACAGCCGGTTTTGTTATGGCAAAAGGTTCCCTTTCATCAAAAACAAACGGTGAGGGAGAAATTCGTAAAAACCTTATTGAGGCGCCACTTGTAGATTGTATTGTCAATTTGCCGACGAAGCTCTTTTTAAATACACAGATTCCCGCATGCTTATGGTTCTTATCAAGGGAAAAGGAAACAAATCCGAACCACCCGCGCCGGAACAAGATTTTGTTCATTGATGCACGGAATATGGGAACTTTGATAAACCGCAGAACCCGCGAGCTCACCGATGATGACATCCGTAAAATAGCTGATACTTACCACAGTTGGAAAAAGGATGACGACTCCTATAAGGATGTCCCTGGCTTTTGCAAGTCCGCAACTCTTGATGAAGTGCGGGAACTCGATTATGTGCTGACCCCGGGCAGGTATGTCGGACTGCCCGAGGAAGAGGATGACTTTGATTTTGAGGAACGTGTAAAAAAGCTGACTGACGAGCTTAAAGCGCAGATGGAAGAAAGTGCTAAACTGGATGAAAGAATAAAGGAAAACCTTGCAAAAGTGGGGATTGAGCTATGACGGAGTGGAGACAGTTTAAATTAAAAGATATTCTTGAGCCAGATGGCTATATTCGTGGCCCCTTTGGATCGAGTTTAAGGCGTGGTGAATTGAAAAATGAAGGAATCCCGGTTTATGAACAAGAACATGCTATAAAAGGTATTCGTAAGTTTCGGTATTATATTGATCAAAATAAGTTTAATGAATTAAAGCGTTTTTGTGTAAAAACAGGAGATATAATAATTAGCTGTTCAGGTACAGTAGGTGAAGTTTCTGTTATTAAAGAAGAAGACCCAAAAGGTATTATTAGTCAAGCGTTACTCATATTAAGAGCTGACAAGAATGTTGCTTATCAACCGTTCTTAAAGTACTTTTTGATGTCACCCTATGGGAAAAGTTCTATTACATCAAGATCAGATGGTAGTGTGCAAGTTAATATCGCAAAACGCCAAGTTATTGAAAATATAGATATCCTACTTCCACCTCTCCCCGAGCAAAAAGCCATAGCTGAGGTATTATCCTCCCTTGACGATAAAATCGACCTTCTGACAAGGCAGAATAAAACATTGGAGGATTTGGCACAGGCTTATTTTAGAAAATGGTTTATTGAAGATGCAAGTAGTGAGTGGGAAGTTGGAAAATTAGGGGATGAATTCAATATTACAATGGGACAATCTCCTAAAGGAGAAACATATAACGATTTAAAGATTGGATTGCCATTTTTCCAAGGGAAGGCAGAATTTGGCTTCAGATTTCCATTAGAAAAACAGTATTGCAGTGAACCCATTAAAATAGCTGATAAATTTGATACTTTACTAAGTGTCCGTGCTCCGGTAGGAGCACTGAATATGGCCCTGTATAAATGTTGTATAGGGCGTGGTTTGGCTATTCCAATACATAAAAAGGGATACAAGCATTATACATTCTATAAAATGAAATCATTACAAGAATTATTCAATACATTTGATGATGATGGAACGGTTTTTGGATCTATTAGCAGAGAAAAATTTCTTTCGATTGATAATGTTATTCCTCCAGAGAAATTGGTGTGCTATTTTGATAATTTCGCGAAATATTTTGATTTAAAAATATATGAAAACACCGTTCAAATTCGTACTTTATCAAAACTTCGTGATACTTTGCTACCCAAGTTAATTAGCGGTGAAGTTCGTGTAAATATCTAAGGAGGCACATAATATGGCAAAGCGAAAAATGATTCAGTATAACTTAATACAGAATTCTATCGCTGCCTATTTTGCTGCCATTGAAATCCACAATAAACCTAATATACTTTATCGTTATGAAACGACTACATTATTGCTCTTTAATGCATGGGAGCTAATTCTAAAAGCGTTTATTAGAAAATATATAAAGAACAGAACTATTTTTGAAAACGATGGACATACTATATCATTTAGTAAAGCAGTTACGTATGTAAATGAATATTTAAACAGACAAAAAGAAAACAGTTTTACTGCTATAAAAGAGAATCTATCCTTAATAGAAGAATACAGAAATAACATAGCACACTTCTATCGTGAATCTCTTGATCCTCAAATTTTTATGCTACTTGCTCGTTGTGCACTAAACTATGTTGAATTTGTTAAAGAATATTTTGGGAAAGATATAACTGATAAAGAGGGATTATTCATAATGCCTCTTGGGTTCAAGTTGCCGTTCAAACCGCAAGACTTTTTATCGAAAAAAGCAGTCAGCAGTGTCTATTCTGAGGAGGCAAAGAAATTTGTTGAAAAGATAATAAGAGTAATTCAGGACTTAAGAGATCAAAATATTGAAGAGTCAGTAGTTTTAGGATTTAATGTCTATATGGAGAGCGTAAAAAAGATATCCAACAGTGATTTGCTTGTTGCAATAACATCACAAGATGAAGCAGATGCTAATTTTGTAAAAGTTAGCAAAGTTCAATTGGTGAAAGACCCCAATGCACAGAAAGTATATTTGTCTGATGAGGAAATTCTTAAAAATTACCCTCTAACCTATAGTGATGTATTCTGTAAATGCAAGGAACAAATTCCAGGCTTTAAAAAAAATAAAGATTTTGACGACATTATAAGAAAGTTAAAAGAAAACCCGACTTTAAGTCATCATAGAAAACTCAATCCTAAGAGCAAGAAAACATCAACGACATTTCTATATTCAGATAAGATTATAGATGAGATAAAAAAAGAGTATAACCAAAGAGGTGCAGAAGATGCCTAAGCTTTGTGAATCTGAAATTGAAAAAATGGCAATAGAAGAACTGGTGAAATTGGGCTATGAATACTTTTCTGGCCCGGATATAGCACCGGATGCACCTTTTGCAGAGCGTAAAGGTTATGGGGATGTTCTGCTTAAGAAAAGGCTGATTGACGCGGTAATACGGCTTAATCCCGGACTTCCTTATGATGTGGTTATAGAGGCGGTAAATAAAGTTTCCCGTATCAGTTCATCAAATCTGATTGGCGACAATGAAACTTTCCATAAAATGCTGGTTGACGGTGTGCCTGTCGAATACCGTAAAAACGGAGAAATTGTCGGGGATTATGTAAGACTTGTGGATTTTTCGGAAAATGGGACCGACAACAACGAATTTCTTGTAGTCAACCAGTTTACCGTTATTGAAAACAATAACAATAAGCGGCCGGATATTCTTCTTTTTATCAACGGTATCCCTATGGTGCTGTTCGAACTGAAAAATCCGGCTGATGAAAATGCCACCATTCTCAAAGCTTATGACCAGATCTGCACATATAAGGCAACCATCCCAAGCCTTTTCACATATAACGAGATATGCGTCGTTTCGGACGGTTATGAGGCAAAAGCGGGTTCATTAACCGCTCCATTCTCACGTTTTTCCACATGGAAAACAAAAGACGGGCTGAATGAAGCCTCACGATTTGAAGATCAGCTTACCACCCTTATTCACGGGCTATGCAACAAGAAAACCCTGCTCGACTATATACGCAGTTTTATAACCTTTGAAAAGAGCAAAACTGAGGATAAAAAGACCAAAATAACAAAAGTGGAAACTGTCAAGAAAATTGCCGCCTATCATCAGTATTACGCTGTGAATAAAGCTGTTAAAAGTACGATTGAGGCGGCAAGGGCGGGTGGAAGCAAAAAAGCCGGTGTTATATGGCATACTCAAGGTTCCGGCAAATCCCTTTCCATGGTTTTTTATGCAGGGAAACTGGTGCAAAGCCTTAACAATCCAACTATTGTTGTGATTACCGACAGAAATGATTTGGACGATCAACTCTTTGATACTTTTGCTGGAAACAGCGACCTTCTTCGCCAGCCGCCGAAGCAGGCGGAAAGCTGCGAACATTTAAAAGAATTATTAAAGGTAGCATCCGGAGGCATAGTTTTTACCACTATTCAAAAATTCATACCTGATAATGACAGCTCGGTTTATGAGCTTTTGTCGGAAAGAGACAACATAGTTGTCATAGCCGATGAAGCGCACCGCACGCAGTACGGCTTTAACGCGAAACTCAGAGATATAAAGGACGAAAACAATCAGGTTGTAGGGCAGCGCATAGCCTACGGCTTTGCCAAATATATGCGAGACGCCCTGCCAAACGCTACTTTTATAGGTTTTACCGGTACACCGGTAGAGAAGCAGGATGCCAACACGCCGGCAGTATTTGGCAATTATATAGATATTTACGATATTGCACAAGCGGTTGAAGATAAGGTGACAGTTAAAATATATTACGAAAGCCGCCTTGCCAAAGTAAACCTTACCGAAGAAGGCAAAAAACTGATTGAGGAATTCGACAGAGAACTTGAAGAAGTGGACGAAAAAGACGAAGCAAAAGCCGCAAAAATGAAATGGGCAAAACTTGAGGCTATTGTCGGCAATAAAGAACGACTCGCCACTCTCGCAAAAGACATTGTTACGCATTTTGAAGACCGGCAGAAAGTATTTGAGGGTAAAGCGATGATTGTTGCCATGAGCCGCAGAATCGCCGTTGATTTGTATAATGAAATCATAAAGCTTCGTCCCGAGTGGCATAGTGACGATTTGGATAAAGGTGTTATCAAAGTTGTTATGACATCTTCCAGTTCTGATGGCCCGGAAATGCAGAAGCACCATACCACAAAGGATCAGCGCAAAGCGCTGGCACAGCGCATGAGAGATGAAAACGATCCTCTGAAGATCGTTATTGTACGCGATATGTGGCTGACAGGCTTTGATGTGCCCTGCCTAAACACCATGTATATTGATAAGCCAATGAGAGACCACAATCTTATGCAGGCCATTGCGCGGGTAAACCGCGTTTTCAAGGACAAGCCGGGCGGTCTGATTGTCGATTATATCGGTATTGCCTCAAGTCTTAAAAAAGCGCTTGGTTTCTATGCGGAAAGCGGCGGTAAGGGAGTGCCTGCGGAAACCCAGGCAAGAGCTGTTGAAATCATGCTCGAGAAGCTGGAAGTCGTCCGGCAGATTTTGCAGGGCTTTGATTATTCAGGCTTTTTTAATGCTGAAGTAAGGGACAAGCTTTCAATCATCCTTCACGCTGAAGATTATATTTTATCCGCAAGCGATAAAAAGACCCGCTTTATTAAGGAAGTTGCCCTCTTAAGTCAAGCTTACGCGCTGGCTAAACCGGACAAGGCAACGGTTGTGCATGCTGAAGAAATTGCATTCTTTCAAGCGGTAAAGGCAAGACTTGCGAAGTTTGAAACAACCCGCGGAAGCAGCGCAAATTACGAGTCGGTGATAAAAAACATTATTGATTCGGCTATCGCGTCGGATGAGGTTGTCGACATTTTTGACGCTGCCGGTCTTGAAAAGCCGGAGCTGTCCATTCTCTCCGAGGAGTTCTTAAAAGAAATTCAGGGAATGAAGTACAAGAACGTTGCCATCGAGCTTTTGAAAAAACTCCTGTCGGATGAAATAAAGATACGCTCAAAACGTAATCTCGCAAAATCAAAATCCCTGATGGAAATGCTCGATACTGCATTGAAACGATATCAAAACAACCTGCTTACAACCGCTGAAATAATCGAAGAACTTATCCGCATTGCCAAGGAGATTAAAAAAGCGGACAGGCGCGGCGAGGAACTCGGCCTGTCTGAAGATGAGCTTGCCTTTTATGACGCGCTTGAAACCAACGACAGCGCGGTTAAAGTTCTTGGCGATGAAACGCTAAGGACTATCGCCCGCGAGCTTGCGGACAAGGTGCGCAAGAATGCAACCATAGACTGGACGCTGAAGGAAAGCGTAAGGGCAAAGCTTAAGGTGCTAGTTCGCCGTACGCTGAACAAATACGGCTACCCGCCCGACAAGCAGCAGCGCGCCGTGGAAACGGTCATGAAGCAGGCGGAGAATTTAGCGGATATATGGGTGGTGTAAGGGATAACGCATGAGACAAATCTTTTGTGTGATCTTTCTAAAATAGCGAAAGAAACGATTAAATAAGGAAATTTTCGACGGAGTAGACTAAGCCACGTTAATTTTAAATAAACAGATAGTGTTTAATTATATCTATCAAAGTGATTTTGGACATACAAATAATTGCTTATCGACATATGATATTGGACGCTCGGCAAACAGTATAATCGTGGTTTTTTAATAAAATAACAATGAATAATATTGTTCTGCAAACTTGGTACCTACATCATATGAGGAGAATGCGATATTTATAGTTATATGGAAGCTAAATTGCCAAGTTATTTTGTCTTTTGCGCACCACTTAAAAAGTTCATAGCAATCAATGCCCATGAAACCCCAAGAACCATGCCGGTGTCCTGGCTGTCCAGCTGACGAATAATCGCTATTGGGGACTTTGTGCCAAGCTGTATGTCCACGACAGGGAAATGCACATGAGCGTAGCTAAGACAGACGGTGACAAAAGCAATAAACAGTTCTTGGTAAAGTACCATCTTTGCGTGGAGTGCGAACTGCGAGCGGAATGGGAAACTGATACCCTTTGGGGCCTTTAGAGCTTGTCAAAATCCTGGATGTTATGTATAATGCCCAGCGTGATGTGCGGACATAGCTCAGCTGGTAGAGCATCGGCTTCCCAAGCCGAGGGTCGCGGGTTCGAATCCCGTTGTCCGCTCCATAGTTTGCAAGGGGGACGGTAGGCGTCCCCCTTTTTGCTTTATTGTATCCTGTCCTGTATCCAGGGGGATTTTTAGTCCATTCTCGTTATTTTTTGCACAATTGACGCATATGGGCTTGTTGTCTAAGATATCAACAAGCTGGGGTTTTCTAGCCTTTTACCACTTAGGAGGGGAGGTGTCTTCGTTGAGTGAGAACCTGGCTCAGGAGATTAGGCTTTGTGAGGAGGCCGCCCAGAAGATGGTGGCGGATGCAAAGGCGGAGGCTTCCAAGCTCGTTGCGGAGGCCAAGGCCTACGCTTCCAAGTCCGTGAAGGAGTCGTGGCAAAAGCTCTACCGGGAACACCGGGAGCGCATAGCCAAGGCGGAGAAGGAAGCGGATCTCGTAGCTCAGGGCCTGCTGGAGAAAGGACGTGCCGAGGCGGAGGTCTATTTCGAGAGCAAAAAGGGGTTAGTGCCGTCGGTGGTCTCTTGGGTGGTAGAAGAGGTGATGAGATCTCATGGCCTTGGTTGAGATGGGTAAATACCGCCTGGCTGTGCACTCCGAAGCGGCTGAGGCGGTCTTCAGGGAGATCCAGCGGTTCGGGTTTTGCGAGTGGATCTTGCCGGAAGAGGAAGAGGGGTTTGCCAAGGCAGAAGAAGCCAGGGAGCTCCGAGGCATAGACGACCAGCTTGGGGAAGCCCGGTTCGTCATGCGGTTCCTCGATGACAAGGCTCAGCAGAAGCCCGGTGGCTTGGATAAGGCTTTGGGAAAATCCCCTGAGCTTACCTTAGACCTTCTTGAAAAGGAAGCGGAATCAAGGAATTTCCCAAAGACTGCAGAGAAGATCCGAGGACTTGAGCGTAAGCTGGCGGAGATAAGATCCGAGGAGGCCCGCCTTAAGGGTACGTTGGCGCAGCTCGTGCCGGTCGAATCCCTTGAAGTACCTCTTTCCATGTTTAACGGTGGCACGTCAATGGTGGAGGCTCATCTTGGGTCCATATCCGAAGAGTCCTTCTTCGGTTTTTCCGAGGCCCTGCAGAACCGATTGGGAGGTTCTGTTGAGGCTATCAAGCTGCCGGGTGGCACGGATGGCCAACTGTTGTGCGCGGTTATCATCCTCAAGGCTCACTCCCAGGCATTTAGGGCTGTGGCCGACGAGGCGGGATTTCAGCGTGTGGAGTTGCCTAAGGAGCTTACTGGCCTCCCAGGGGAAGAGCTGGCCAAGATAAGGTCCAGACTGGAAGAGCTGGAAGCTAGGACCAGAGAGGTTGAAGAGGAAGCCAAGAGTTTGGCGGATGAATCCTTTGCCGATGCGCTCTTTGTGTCCGATTACCTCTCGATAGTTAAGGTCCGCAGGGAGGCCATGCTCAGATGCGGTTCAACCGGGTTTACCAGGATAGGAGAGTTCTGGATGCCGGTCTCCAAGGAGGCGGACCTCAAGAAGGTTTTGGCCCCATTCGAGTCCCATGTGGACCTTTCGAAGGCAGAAGTGGAGGAGGACGAGCTGCCCCCCACACTGCTTGAGAACCTATCATGGGCTGCTTCTTGTGAGCCTTTGACCTTGATGTACGGGGTGCCAACTTACGGCGGTGTTGATCCTACCCCCAAGATGGCCCCGTTTTTCTTCCTGTTCTTCGGGATGTGTTTTGGCGATGCGGGGTATGGGTTGATCCTGACCGCCCTTTTCTCCTACTTCCTGGTTAAACACCGGTTGAGCAGCAACCTGCGCAAGTTCTTCCAGATACTAGCAATAGGCAACGTGGCCACCGTTTTTGTTGGTGCGGTGACTGGCTCCTGGTTTGGGAACATGTTTGATGCCTTCTCCTTCCTGCGCTCCGTCAAACCCATAAAGGATGCCATGCAGATATTGGATCCCATGACGGATCCAATCACCTTCCTTGGTATCTCCCTTGCCATAGGGTTTTTGCAACTTCTCTTTGGTCTTTGGATATCCATGATGGATTCCATAAAGAAGGGAGACTACTTTGGAGCCGTGGCGGACAAGGGGAGTTGGATCGTGTTCCTCGTGGGATTGGTCTCTTGGGGGCTGGGAGGAAAGCTGTCCCCATCTATCACTGTGGTGGGTAAAATACTTTCGGCCATAGGTGCCATCGTGTTGGTTGCCACTCAGGGTAGGGACAGGAAGAACATCTTCAGCAGGGCTGTAATCGGTCTGTTGAGTCTCTACAATGTAACCGCTTATCTGGGTGATACTTTGAGTTACAGCCGTCTACTTGCCCTGGGACTATCGTCCGCCGCCATAGGAATGATAGTGAACCTCCTCTGCACTTTGGTGGTTGGAGTCCCATACGTGGGATGGCTCTTGGCGCTCGTCATATTTGTTGGGGGACATCTATTCAGCGTGGCGGCAAACATACTTGGGGCCTTTATACATTCCCTGAGGCTTCAGTACGTTGAGTTCTTCAGCAAGTTTTACGAGGCCAACGGAAGGGCTTTTACTCCCTTCTCCTGTTCTACCAGCTACGTCAGGCTGTCGGACACTGAAAATCCGGCTTAGCCCCATAAAACCTAACGAGACGAAGGAGGATGTTGAGAATGAATTCCATCATTTCCACCATGGCTGATCAGCTCGGACCGGTTCTTGCTATGTTTGGTGCCGCCTTGGCCGCCGGTGTGGCCGGCTGCGGTTCCGCCAAGGGCATAGGTATAGCCAACGAGGCTGCGGCGGGCATAATGACCGAGGATCCCAAGAAGTTCGGTCTGGCTTTGATCCTTCTGGCCCTTCCCGGTACCCAGGGTATCTATGGCCTTTTGACTGCCTTCTTTGCCATTCAGAAGGCGGGGCTTTTGGGGGGTGCGCCGGTTCACGTTACCATATGGCAAGGGCTTGGCATATTCTCCGCCTGCATCCCCATCGCATTGGCGGGGTACCTGTCTGCGGTCTTCCAGGGCAAGTCTTCAGCTGCTACCATACTGATGATATCCAAGAGGCCCGAGGAGATAGGTAAGGCGGTTATCCTGCCCGCAATGGTGGAGACCTACGCAGTTTTGGCTCTCCTCATGAGCATAATCCTGCTCAACAGCGTCAAGATAGGTTAAAGGGAAGAGGGTTCCGGATATGGCTTTGGCGGACATTAAGGCCAAAATAGAGGCTGACGCTAAGGAACAGGCGGAGGCCATTCTAAGGCGGGCGAGGGAACAGGCGGAGGAGATACGCAGGGAGGCCCAGCGCGAGGCGGAGGAGATAAGGCGCTCCTTCGACGAGAAGTTCGCCAAGGAGGCCCCGGAGATCTCAAAGCGCCGGGAGGCGGTTGCCCGGCTTGATGTTGAAAAGGAAATGCTTAACGCCAAGAGGCGGCTCATCTCTATGGTTTTCGATGAGGCATTTAAGGCCATGTCCTCCATGGACAAGACCAAGAAGGAGGCACTGATTGAGAAGCTGCTTCTCAGTGCCGTGGAAGATGGGGATGAAACGGTTGTGGTCGGGCCCTCCGAGGATCTCATCACCGAACAGTGGCTGGAGGAGTTTAACTCAAAGCATCAAAAATCCTTAAAGCTTTCTCCCCAGAGGGATCCATCCGTTAAGGGGGGTTTTCTCCTTGAGCGGGGTAGGGTGGTTACCAACTGCACGTGGGATATGCTGCTCAAGGTTTTTCAGGAGGACCGGGAATCAGAAGTGGTGAGGCAGCTCTTTGCCGACCGCTGATTGGGAGGTGGTGCGTATGGCTGTCCAGGGGGCTTATGGATACGTAGTTGCCCGCCTCCGCGCGATGGAACATCGTTTCCTGGATGCCTCTTTCATTAATAAGCTTGTGGAGAGCGATGATCTGCAAAGCTCCCTTAAGCTTTTGGGCGACACCATCTACGGGCAGTTCCTGTCCTCCCAGAGGGCGGATAGGTTCGACGAAGCCTTGGAGTCGGCGTTGCTTGATTCGTACCTTGAGGTGAGAGGTTTTGTCCCGGACGTGGCGTTGGTGGACGTTAATCGGCTTTACTACGACATCCATAACGTCAAGGTGGTTATAAAGAGCGCCATACTGGGCAAGAGGGGCAGCAAGAAGAGGTGGGATCTTATGACCTCCCTGGGGTCTGTCCCGGTGGATGACCTTTTGGAGGCGGTGGAGTCCGATGACTACAGAATGCTCCCCTTGGGGCTGGGAGAGGTGATCCATGGGTGTTTCTCCGTCTTCGAACAGACCGGAGACCCTATGGATGTGGAGTCCCTCCTCGACAGGTACTACTTCCAAATTCTGGAAGAGGTGGTGAAAGAGACCTCTCTTGCGGGCCTTTCGGATTGGGTTAAGGAAAGGGTTGACGGGGAAAACCTGAGGACCTTATTCCGCCTTAAGAGGATGGGTTTCGACTCCCAGAGGGTACTTCCCTTCCTCTATCCGGGGGGCAAACTGGATCGGTCGGACCTCATTAGTCTCCTTAGCGAGCCCGTTGGCGCGTGGAGCCGGGTACTTTACTGTACCTCTTTCAGCCAGCTCTTCAGTGCCATAGGGGATCAGATGTCTCTAGAGGAGGCTATGCCGCTTCTTGAGAAGGCCTTGGATGATCACTTCTCCGCCTACTGGAACAGGTATAGGTACGTCATAGACGCTCCGGAGAACGTGCTTGCCTTCTTGTGGGGTAAGGAGATGGAGGTCAAAAATGTTAGGATTATCCTCGTCTCCAAGGCTACCAACTATGACAAGGAGAGGGTTAGGAGGCTGTTGCGCCATGGATACCCATAGGAACCTTAAGGGCATAGGGGCCCTAGGGGATTATGAAAGCGTCCTCCCCTTCCAGGCCATAGGCTTGGATGCCGTGGTGGTTTCTCCCGATGCGGACGATGAGGAAGTTCGCAATGCGGTTCATCGTTTTAGAACCGGAGGTTTTGCCATCCTCTTCGTAACCGAGCGTGTCTACGCTAGCCATCGGGAGTTCTTGGATGAGATAAACGATACCGAAGACCTTACGGTGGTACCTATACCTGGTATAGGGGGCTCCATGGGCCTTGGGATGCAGTCAGTCCGCAAGTGCGTTGAACGAGCGGTGGGGATGGACATATTCGCCGTCCAATAGGTCACCTTAAAAAAGTTTTCTGGGGGCGATATTAGTGGCTGAGAAGAGGACCGTGAAAGGATATATATCTAAGATATCAGGCCCTCTCGTCGTGGCCTCCGGCATGGGCGGAGCGTGCATGTACGACGTGGTAAGGGTTGGAAACATGGGGCTTGTGGGCGAAATAATAGAGCTTAAGGGGGATACCGCCTCCATACAGGTCTATGAGGAGACCTCTGGACTCATGCCCGGTGAGCCGGTGGTTAGCACCGGGGAACCCCTCAGCGTGGAGCTTGGTCCAGGTCTCATAGAGCAGTTTTACGACGGGGTTCAGCGCCCGCTGAACAGCATAGAAGAGGTTGCTAAGAGTCCCTACATATCCAGAGGCATAGCAGTGCCTGCCATAAGCCGGGACAAGCGCTGGACCTTTGAGCCAAAGGCCAAAGAGGGCGACCACGTGGAAGCCGGGGATGTTTTGGGCATCGTGAAGGAGACGGTATTGGTAGAGCACCGCATACTGGTCCCCTATGGAGTTTCTGGAAAGCTTGTGTCCATAAAGGGCGGAGACTTTACTGTAGAAGAGGTCATCGCGGTAATAGGGACCGACGATGGGGATGTGGAGGTTAAGATGCTCCAGCGTTGGCCTGTCCGAATCCCTAGGCCAGTGGCCAAGCGGCTTCCGCCGGACACGCCGCTCAGCACCGGCCAGAGGGTGGTGGATACCCTCTTCCCAATAGCCCGGGGAGGTACTGCCTGCGTGCCGGGGCCCTTCGGATCCGGTAAGACCGTGATCCAGCACCAGCTCGCCAAGTGGGCTGATGCCGAGATAGTGGTCTACATAGGCTGCGGGGAGCGTGGCAACGAGATGACCGACGTGCTCCTTGAGTTCCCTGAACTTGAGGACCCGCGCTCTGGACAGCCTCTGATGAAGCGGACGGTGCTCATAGCCAATACTTCCAACATGCCCGTGGCGGCTCGAGAGGCTTCGATATACACCGGTATAACCATAGCGGAGTATTACAGGGATATGGGATACTCGGTGGCTCTCATGGCGGATTCCACCAGCCGTTGGGCGGAGGCCCTTCGTGAAATATCGGGCCGGTTGGAGGAAATGCCCGGCGAAGAAGGGTATCCTGCTTATTTGGGCACCCGTCTTGCGTCTTTCTACGAGAGGGCGGGCAGGGCCATATGCCTTGGCAATGATGGAAGGGAAGGGGCCGTGTCCATAATAGGCGCAGTCTCGCCTCCTGGCGGAGACCTGTCGGAGCCCGTCACCCAAAATACCCTCCGAGTTACTAAGGTGTTCTGGGGGCTTGATGCGAACCTGGCATATCAGCGGCACTTCCCTGCCATAAACTGGCTTACCAGTTACTCCTTGTATGCCGAAAAGCTTGGAGAGTATTGGGACAACCTCTACGATGGAGAGTGGAGCTCCTACAGGACCGAGGCAATGGGTATCCTGGAGGATGAGGACAGGCTAAAGGAGATCGTAAGACTTGTAGGTATAGATTCCCTCTCTAAGGAAGAGCGCATGACTTTGGAGACCGCTAAGTCTCTGAGAGAGGACTTCCTGCATCAGAACGCCTTCCATGAGATAGATACCTATGCCTCAATGGATAAGCAGTTCAAGATGCTAAGGAATATCCTGACGTTCCACCACCTTGCCATGGAGGTTCTAAGGCGGGGGGCCCTTCTCAAGGATGTGTTGGAGCTCCCGATAAGGGAGGAGATCGCAAGGATGAGGTACCTGGATGAGAAGGAGCTTGCTAAGCTGGACGAGCTGGAGGATAGGATAAAGGAAGTTTTGGGACAGCTTACTGCCAATGGAGGTGATGAGGATGTTGCCTAAGGAGTATCGCACCATCTCCGACCTCTCTGGGCCTCTGTTGGTGGTGGAGAAGGTCCAGGATGTCCGCTACGATGAGCTAGTGGAGATATCCCTATCCAATGGTGAAAAGCGCCGCGGAAGGGTTTTGGAGATAACCACTGATAAGGCGTTGGTCCAGGTCTTTGAGGGAACCACCGGCATTGACACGGAGAGCACCAAAGTGAGGTTCCTTGGTAAGGTGCTTACCCTTCCGGTGAGCGGCCAGATGCTGGGGCGTATATTCAATGGTCGTGGAGAGCCCATAGATGGGGGAGCGCCCATAATACCCGAAGCATCTCTGGACATAAACGGGTTCCCCATGAACCCTTATTCCAGGGACTATCCGTCGGAATTCATCCAGACCGGCATATCCACCATAGACGGCATGAATCCTCTGGTTAGAGGCCAGAAGCTTCCCATATTCTCCGGCAGTGGGCTTCCTCACAACCGGATGGCCGCCCAGATAGCCCGTCAGGCCACTGTTATCAGCGGTCATGAGGCGTTCGCGGTGGTTTTCGCCGCAATGGGCATAACCTTTGAAGAGGCCACGTTCTTCATGGATGACTTCCGTAAGACTGGGGCCATCGAGAGAACGGTTATGTTCGTCAACCTGGCGGACGACCCGGCCATAGAGCGAATAACCACTCCCCGTCTAGCCCTTACGTGTGCGGAGTATCTGGCATTTGAGAAAAACATGCACGTGCTGGTCATCCTTACGGACTTGACCAACTATTGTGAGGCTCTTAGAGAGATATCAGCGGCTCGTAAGGAGGTCCCGGGTCGGAGAGGTTACCCTGGATATCTCTATACAGACCTTGCCACCATGTACGAGAGGGCGGGGCGTCTGCGCGGTAAGTCTGGATCGATAACGCAGCTCCCGATCCTTACGATGCCGGAGGATGATAAGACCCACCCGATTCCGGACCTCACCGGTTACATAACCGAGGGGCAGATAATATTGAGCAGGGGGCTACACCGGAAGGGAATATATCCCCCTGTGGACGTTATGCCCTCTCTATCCCGTCTTAAGGACAAGGGAATAGGTAAAGGTAAGACCCGGGAAGATCATGCGGACCTGATGAACCAGCTTTTTGCCGCCTACGCAAGGGGCAAGGAAGCCAAGGAACTGGCGGTTATACTGGGCGAAGGAGCTCTTACCGAAGAGGACAAAGCCTTTGCCAAGTTTGCCGATGCCTTTGAGGATAGGTATGTGAGACAGGGTGAGTATGAGAACAGGACCATAGAAGGTACGTTGGCCCTTGGGTGGGAGCTTCTGTCCATGATACCGGTCAAAGAGCTTAAGCGAGTCAGGGATGCTTACATTGAGAAGTACCTGAACCCAATACTTGCGGAAAAGGGTAAGAAAGAGCAAGTTGGGCAGGGAGTTTAAGGGGGCCTTCCCATGGCCAAGGCTTTAAACGTAAACCCCAACCGGATGGAGCTCTCCAGGCTGAAAAAACGCCTGGTGGTGGCCAAAAGAGGGCATAAGCTGCTTAAGGATAAACAGGATGCCCTTATAAAGGAGTTCCTTCAGAGGGCGAGGGATCTCAAAAACCTCCGGGAGGAGGTTGAGGGGGAACTGAGGGTTTGCTACCAGAGCTTCCTCCTGGCAAGGTCTCAATCCCTTCCGTCCTTGCTGGAGCAGGCCCTTTTGTTATCCAGTGGTGGGCTGGGGGTTGAAGAGAAAAGGAAGAACGTTATGAGCGTGAGCATACCGCTATACACTCTCTCTGAGCGTGCGGTGGGGCTTACCTACGGTCTTCTAACCTCTTCTGGAAGCTTGGATGTTACCCTGGAGAAGTTCGAGTCCCTGCTGCCTAAACTGGTTCGATTGGCCGCTGAGGAGAAGGCTTTACGGCTCATGGCCAAGGAGATAGAAAAGACCAGGCGGCGGGTGAACGCACTGGAGTACGTCCTGATCCCCAGCTTCATAGAGACCATAAAGAACATATCCATGAAGTTGGATGAGATGGAGAGGGCTACCCTGGGGCGGCTTATGAGGATCAAGGAGATAGTGCGATCCCACTAATCTTATCCCTTTAGGGCGTGCCTTGGGGGGTTCCCCCATGGGGCACGCCCTTGTAATTATTATTTTTAACGGAGGGATAATCATCATGAACGCTCAGAATCTGTTGCCCTTTGATGGGGTAATGCCGGAGGTGGACGAGGATTCCTTTGTGGCTCCCACTGCGTGTCTTATAGGGAAGGTTAAGGTTGGCAAGGGGGCCAGCGTATGGCATCATGCGGTTTTAAGGGGTGACCTTAACCGCATAGAGATAGGGGACAGGTCTAACATACAGGACGGTTGTATAGTTCATGTAACCGATCAACTGCCCGTGGTGGTTGAAGAGGACGTTACGGTGGGCCATGGTGCCATACTGCATGGCTGTACCATAAAGAGGGGTTGTCTGATAGCCATGCGGGCCACTGTTTTGGATGGTGCTGTGGTTGGTGAAGGTTCTGTCATAGCTGCAGGGGCCATAGTCCCAGAGGGGGCTCAGATTCCGCCTGGCAGCGTGGTAATGGGTATTCCCGGCAAGGTGGTAAGGGAGGTAAGGGAGAAGGACAGGGAGAAACTGGCATTCCTGTCCTCCTCCTACGTGGAACTATCTTCCCGCTACAAGGGTCTGCGGTAAAGGAATGGCCCTGCGGATTCGAAGCCAATGTTCTTGTAATCGAAGATCTGCTCGGTAGACCCTGTCATCAGATAGCCACCGGGACGAAGAGCCTCAAAGAACTTCCTGTATAGGAGGCTCTTCGTCTCCGGGGAGAAATATATCACCACGTTCCTACAGAGGATGACGTCGAAGTTCTTGTCGAACTGATCCTTTATGAGGTTCTGCTGTTTGAAGACTACCCTGTCCTTTACCTCCTGTTTGATCTGAACGGTGTTTGAATCTATTTCGATAAAGTATTTTTTCAGCCAATCGGGAGGGGCGTTCAGGAGCTGTCGTTTTTGATATATCCCCCTCTGAGCTATGGCTATAGCTCCCCGATCGATGTCGCTGGCCAAGACCGGCTGTGGGTTTATGACTCCTGTCTCAATGGAAAGAATTGCTAGGGAATATGGCTCTTCCCCTGTGGCGCATCCAGCGCTCCAGAGTTTAACCTTTTTTTGCCCCGTTTCACTGAATATCGATGGTAGAACCTTGTCCCTAAGATCCCACCATCTGGCTGGATTTCTGAAGAACTCCGATACGTTGATGGTTAAGTAGTCCAGAAATTCCCTGAGCTTATCTTCCCTGGAGGCCATCATGTTGAAATATTCGTCGTACGATCTGACCCCCCACCGTTGCATAAGCATATGAACCCGTCGGTGGATCTGATATTTGTAAGCATTCAAGTCAACGCCGGTTAGATCTTGAACCTTTTTCTTGAAGGTTTCATACTCTGGAGGGGCAGGATAAGGTCTTTCGTCGATAGATATGGCGAACAACCCCTTTCTTGTGAAGTGTTCTGTGGCCTCCGTTGCGGATATTTTACTTAGCATGAGGTTGTGTAGCAACAGGACATTATTTGTCATGTTTCAATGAACAACGAACGCTGTCCGTCGCTATGGACATCCAATGTAATGTGTAATAAACTTTGCTGGCTTGGGGAGTACCACATCCAGTCGCTGTCTTATGGCAGAGGAAAGTCCGGGCTCCACAGGGCAGGATGCTGGAGAAATTCCAGTGAGCGCGAGCTCAAGGATAGCGCCACAGAAAAGATACCGCCCCTTAACTGGGGTAAGGGTGAAAAGGCGGGGTAAGAGCCCACCAGCCGACGGGTGACCGTCGGGCTTGGCAAGCCCCATCCGGAGCAAGGCCGAATAGGGGGGGATGACGTGGCCCGCGGACCCCCGGGTACGGCCGCTTGAACGCCTCCGCAAGGAGTGCGTCAGAGAAATGACTGGGCTTAGACAAAACCCGGCTTACGGGGTGCTCCCCAAGGACCCGCTTATAATTTTCTGCGCCTAAAGTATTATTTCAAATGGGCCCAAAGCCTCATATTGGTTTTGGGCCCTGCCTTTATTTGTCTCGGCTTTGGTGGTAAAAAGTGGTAGTAAGTGGTTTAAAGGGGATGGTAGCGGTTTGTTGGTGGGGACCTATGATCACCGGATGGATTCAAAAGGGCGTCTTGTCCTTCCCTCCAGGTTCAGAGATGAACTTGGGGATCGTCTTATTGCCACGGTGGGAATAGATTCCTGCGTATCTGTGTATGGGCTTCAGGGTTGGAGATCGTTTTTTGAAAGGCTTAGCTCCCTATCGTCTGCCAAGGCGGGTTGCAGGGATGTAAAAAGGCTTCTTATGGCTTCTGCTGTGGAAATAGAAGTGGATCCAATGGGGCGGGTGCTTATACCTTCCTTTCTTAGGGAACACGCTTCGCTGAACAGGGAGATATCTGTAATAGGAGTTGGGGATCACGTGGAGATTTGGGATAGAGACTTATGGGGAGCCAGGAGGTCGCAAATAATATCGGAGCTTCCCGCCATAGTGGAAGGGGTTGAAGGGCTTTAAATGGTGCATGTCCCAGTGATGTTAAACGAGGTGCTTTCTATGCTCAGCCCCTTTGAGGATGTGGAGCTGGTGGTGGATGGAACTTTAGGGGCTGGGGGGCATACTATGGCCATACTGGAGAACTGCCCCAACGCTTTTGTGCTTGGCATAGATCAGGATGAGTCCATATTGGCCATAGCTAAGGATAGGCTGTCTGTTTTCAAGGATAGGGTTCGTTTTGCGTTGGGCAACTTTCGCGATATAAAGTCCATACTTTCAGAGTCTGGCTTCGATAGCGCGCAAGTTTTCCTCTTTGACCTGGGCATATCTTCGCTTCAGGTGGATTCTCCGGAAAGGGGGTTTTCTTTTAATTACAACGGGCCCCTTGACATGAGGATGGATATGGGGAGGGTTTGTTCTTCCCTGACTGCGGCTGACATTGTCAACACATGGTCTCCGGCGGAGTTGACCATGCTCTTTAGGCGCTATGGCGAAGATCCCTTTGCTTTTCAGGTGGCCAGAGGCATATGCAGGCGCAGGGAGAAGGACGGCCCCATAAGGACCTGCGAGGAGCTGGTGGAGGTCATAAGATCCGCCATCCCGGCCCCAGCTCAGAGGAAGATGAAGGGGCATCCGGCCAGACGTATATTCCAGGCCCTGCGGATTCAGGTTAACGATGAGATGGGTGCCCTTGAAAACCTGCTTGATCAGCTTCCTCAGATAACGAGACGGGGGGGCAAGGTAATCTTTATAACCTACCATTCCCTGGAGGACAGGATGGTCAAGCGTAGCATGAGGAGCTGGCTTGAGGCGGGATTGGGAAGGCCCGTGAACTCCAAGCCGCTTGTGCCGTCGGAAGAGGAGTTGGAGGTTAACCGCAGGTCTAGGAGCGCAAAGGTAAGGTGTTTTACGTTCGCATCTTAAGGAGTTGAGTTCATAGGTGAGAGGAGGAGGTGTCTTAGGTGTCTATCCCTAAACATGAGAGCCCCCAGCGGATAAGCCCCGCATGTCTTGTGGCCGTGGTGGTCATGGTGTTTTTTGCCGTATCCCTTGGGGGGGTTAGGCTTTATTCCCTTTACTTAGAGTACCGACTGTCGGACATAAATTCCAGGATAGAGGCCGAGATGAGCCGAAGGGTCCAGTTGGAAATAAAGATGGCTTCCATGCTATCCCCAGAAAGGATATATGTGAGCGCTAAAAATCGGTTGGGGATGAAACCCCGCAGCTCCTTTCAAGTGGTAAGGCTTGTAGGAGGGGACGTGGGATATGGGCTTGTTGGGGATGATTCACAAGATCCAGTAAACGTCGGGGGATGTAGGGCAGAAAGGCGTTCGCCGTCGCCCCCTACGGTCTTCGAGATGGCAGGAGAGGCCCATGCCCAAGAGTAGCAGATCCGGATACCCCAGGCGGCACAGCCAGTGGATAGCTCTGGCGGCCGCCTTTCTGGTGGTGGCGGTTAACCTGGTTAGGGTTCATCTGTTTCCGGACCCTAGAGTTTCGTCTCAAGCTTCAAAACAATATTGGGCTCAGGTGCCAATAAGCACTTCCAGGGGTGGGATATTCGATAGGAATGGCATCCCGCTGGCCCTTTCTGTCCCATCTGAGAGTTTCTTTATAGACCCGCTCTATTGGGATCCTGCCAACGCGTCCATGCTTAATGGGCTGGTGGATCAGAAGGACCTTGTTCGTTTCCAGCGATCTCTTCAGGGGAGGTTCGTATGGGTTAGGCGAAAGGTGGATCAATCGTTGGCCCATGCGTATCTTTCCAAGGAAATTCCTGGGCTTTTTCCCATAAGGGAGAGCGCCAGGGTATATCCTCATGGGCACCTTGGAGCTCATGTGTTAGGTTTCTGCGATGTTGATGATAACGGGCTGGCGGGGATAGAGAGGGCTTGGAACAACATCTTGTTTTCTCCCCAGCAGACTCGGCTGCTTGCCAGGGATGCCAAGGGCAAGCTTCTGGACATAGTGGGAAACAGCTCCGACGAAGACTACGTTGGGGCGGGAAACATATATCTTTCGATAGATTCAAGGATACAGCAGATACTAGAGGAAAATCTGATGGTGGGAGTTAAAGATGCAAACGCTGCCTGGGGAGCTGCAGTTTGTATGGATCCTAACGATGGCTCAATAATTGGTTTGGCCAGTTACCCCACGTTTGATCCCAATGACAGGGGGTCATTTTCCAACCAGGAGGCTTTGCGCAACAACGTTATATCCAGGGTCTATGAGCCTGGGTCAACCTTTAAGCCTTTAGTTATGGGCCTTGCCATGGAGGAGGGGTTGGTAAGCGTTGCTGACAGGTTTTCTTGCTCCGGTAGCGTTAAGATAGCTGACCATATTATAAGGGACGTCAAGAGGGGTGGACATGGCATAGAGGATCCACAAAAGATATTGGTCAACTCATGTAACGTTGGTATGGCGCTGATAGGGGTTAGGTTTCACGTGTTCCGATTTTACCAGGGCCTTAGGTCCTTGGGCTTTGGTCAGAGAACCGGGATAGATTTAGCTGGCGAGGAGGCGGGGCTTATGCAACCCCCTGAGAGGTGGCTAGGGGTTGTTCCTGCAAACGTGGCCATAGGCCAGGGGGTAGGGGTTACCCCAATCCAGCTTGTTTCCGCCATAGCCGCCATTGCCAACGGGGGTCACCTGCTTAAGCCTTACGTGGTAAGAGAGGTTAGGGATGACAAGGGAAATGTGATATACCGGGGCAAGAGCACTCCAAAATCCGCCGTGTTCTCCCCCGGGGTTGCCGCTTACCTTAGGGAGAGCATGAGGGAAGTCGTCAAGTCCGGTACTGGCAAGGGGGCTGATACCCCCCTTGAAGCGGTGGCAGGGAAGACCGGAACTGCTCAGGTAGCTGCAGGAGGTACATATACAAAGGGGCGCTATGTGGCGTCCTTCGTCGGTTTTTGGCCCTATAGGAAACCCAAATACGTATTGCTGGTGGTAATAGGAGAACCCAAAGGAGGGCGATTCTACGGAGGGGAACTTGCAGCTCCGGTTTTTAAGAACATAGTTGAGGCCATATCCCTCCTACCAAAAGATAAAAACTCAAGGTGATCATTCGATTTCTTAAATATGGGCGTGCTTTGGCTCTTTGAGTTTTAAGAAATAGGCACACCACCCCCGGAGGCGGGGATAAGGTCTGTCTTGTAATGGCTTGAACTCTGATCTCTGAGGTTGCCACATGCTAAAAACAACAAGAAAGAAGTTGGCACGGCAAAGGGGAAAAATGACGAAACTACCTGAGGCAGGTGATATGTGGTGAAGCTTAGGGAGTTGTTGGATTTAATAAAAAAAGAGCCGGGTTTTGTATCCTTAATTGTAAAAGATGAGTCCTTTCTGGACTTGGAAGTACGCGATGTGGTGTCGGACACCTACAGCGTAAGAGATGGGTCTATATTTGTTTGCGTAAGAGGCAGCAAGCATGACGGTCACGGGTTTGCGAAGGACGCAGTAAGATCAGGAGCGGTGGCGTTATGTGTGAAAAACCCCGTTGAAGATGTACAAGTCCCCCAGGTGGTTTCTTCAAACCCAAGGTCCTTCATGGGTAGGCTGGGGGCCGTGTTGTACGGTTGGCCCTCTAAGCAGATCAAGATGATCGGAGTGACAGGCACCAACGGGAAAACCACCACCACGTACATGATAAGGTCGATATTCGATGCGGCAGGCATAAAAACTGGCCTCTTGGGAACCATATTTTACTGTGATGGCATCTCATTTGAATATGCCGATAGGACAACTCCTGAGGGCAGCGGCATCCAGATGTTCCTTAAAAGGATGAGGGATAACGGTTGCGGCGCCTGCGTTATGGAGGCCTCCTCCCATGGGCTGGAGCAGGGGAGGCTGGAGGGGTGCCTTTTTGATGGGGCGGTTTTTACAAACCTTACCCCTGAGCACCTGGACTTTCACGGAAGTATAGACTCTTATTTCGATGCGAAGAGGAAGCTTTTCCGCCATTACATGAAAGATGGCTGGGTGGGGGCTTCGAATGCATCCGATCCGTGGGGCAAGCGGCTTCTAGACGAGTATGGCGGCAACATGGTGGGTTATGCCGTGATAGGGGGACAAGAGCTTCCTCAGGTTGGTGCTTGGTGCGGCCGGGTGATGTCCTATGGCCTTGATGGCATGACGTTGGATGTCTTTGATCCCCAGGGAAAGGTGTTCGTTCAAAAGCTTTCCGTGCCCCTTATAGGGGAGTACAACGCCGAGAATGCCATGGGGGCTATCGCCCTTTGCGCCTCCATGGGCATAGATCCTTCCTCTATAAGAGATGGCATTGCATCAATGCCTCAGGTGCCTGGCAGATTGGAGACCTACCGGTTCCCTAATAGGGTGGTGGCGGTGATTGATTACGCCCATACGCCGGATGGTTTGGAGAAGGTTTTGACAGCCCTTAGGAAGGTCTGTGTCGGGAAACTCTGGGCGGTATTTGGTCACGGGGGTGAGAGGAGCAGGGAACATAGGCCCAAACTGGGAGGAGTTGCCTCTTCCTTGGCTGACAGGGTGGTTATCACTATGGACAATCCAAGGAGCGAGGATCCCGAGGAGATAGCGCGACAGATAGAATCTGGAATGGCAAGCCCAAGGGAAGGATTTGCCCATTGGGTTATAATAAACCGTTCGGAGGCCATACGGTTTGCCATGGATAACGCCGCTCCTGGTGATTTGGTGGCCATAACCGGCAAGGGGCCGGAGAGGTTCCTGATCTTTGCGGATCGTAAGGAGCCCTTCGAAGATCGGTTGGAAGTGATTAATTGGGGAAGGAAGCACTTTAGCCCCCTGGAGTGGAATGTTTAAGGGCGTTTTGTCTTTTCTTGGTATTCCACGGGAGAGGCGAGTGATCTTTCCATATAAATCTTTACAAAGACAGGGGATTTGATTTTTATGTCCGCTGAGGATTTTCTTACCCTTGGAGATGTAGTGAGGCTATCTGGAGGAACCCTGGTGGGGGCTGATGGACCTCTACCCAGAGGTATTTCAATTGACAGCAGGGATGTGAGCAGGGGAGATTTATTCGTTGCAATCGAAGGGAATAGAACCGATGGGCATGGCTATGTGTCTCAGGCGTTTCAGCGTGGGGCGGCGTGTGCTCTGGTGAAGCGGTCAAAGCTTGATAGCCTGGAAGTTCCCGTGGGATGCAGCGTAGTTGCGGTTGATGATACCGAGAAGGCTTTGGCCCTTGCAGCCAGGGAGTGGCTTGACAGGGTATCCCCAAGGGTCATGGGGGTCACTGGATCGGTTGGCAAGACCACCACCCGGGAGGTACTGTTGGCCGCAATGAGGGGTGTAGGGACTGTGCACAGTGCTCCCAAGAGCTACAACACCATGATAGGGTCGTCCCTGACCGTTTTATCCATGCCCAAGGGGTGCAGATTCCTGGTCCTTGAGTACGGCACCAGTAGTTTTGGAGAGATATCCTCCCTTGTCAGTGTGTTCCCCCCTAACGACATGATAATAACGGAGGTTCGCCCTGCCCACTTGGAGGGGTTGGGAAGCATTGAGGGAGTTTTAAAAGCTAAGCTGGAGATATTGGAGTCCTCCAGGGGTGAGTTTTTGTCTTATAACGCCGATAACGACTTGTTGTGGAATGCCCTGGCTGACCAAGGGGGAGGAATGGGCGGTTTAGAAACGTTATCGGTAGGTGTCGTGAGGGGCGACGTAAGGATTGAACACCGTGAGGTCCTGTGGTCGCCAGAGGGCCCCAGGCTCTTTATGGTGGCTTCCCATGGTGGCGCAAGGGTAGAAATATCCTCTGGGTTATGGCTTCTCCATAATGCCTACTCTTTGGCCTTTGCTTGGATTATGGCAAGACGAAACGGGGGAGAGGTTTCTTTCCTTGAGGCAGCCCGTTGCTTGGCTCCCTTCCCTGGTAGAGGCAACGTCGTTAGGACAAGCGATGGAGGATGGATGATCGACGAATCCTATAACGCAAATCCAGCCTCCATGGGGGCTGCCATAGACAATTTGATGGAGCTGGCTCAAAAGGGAGGCCTGCGTCCCCAGGCAGTCTTAGGGGGCATGTTGGAATTAGGGATGGAATCTGACCATTGGCATGCCGTAATCGTGGATAAACTGCGGGCACTTAAGGGGATACAAAAGCTTGTCCTGGTAGGTAAGGAGTGGCCCAGGTCGGGACTCCCCGACTTTGCGGTTTTGGTGGACGGTTTGGATGACGTTCTGGAGCTTCCGCTTGACTTGGGAGAGGATACCATAACCCTGATCAAAGGATCCAGGGGCTATGGGCTTGACGGTTTTGTTAAGGTTAACTCCAAGGGGCTTTGTGATGAACGGTGAAGGAGCGTTGTCGTTCAGAGATGCGTCCATAGCGGTCCTTTTGTTGGTCTTCATCTTGACCTTCCTTTCCCAGGTGTTTTCCCAAGAGCTCTGGGTGAGGTTTATGGTGCATCTTAAGATAAAGCAGAACGTCAAGGAATATGGTCCAGAGGGACATGTGGCAAAGGTGGGGACTCCTTCTATGGGTGGGGTGGTGTTCCCACTTTGCGCCGTTCCCCTTTTGTATTTATATGGGAGGGATATTTGGAATTTGTTCTCCCTACCCCTTCTTGCTGCGGCGGTTGGCTACTTGGATGACCACGCTAAGGTGATAAGAAGGTCCGGGGACGGTCTTTCCAGCCTTCAAAAGCTTGGGCTGCAGGTGGCCCTGTCCATTCCCTGGTGTGCCTGGGTATCCATGACGGAAGGGATTTACCTTTGGCCTGGGATGAGGGTTGCGGAGTATTTTGCCATCCCGTTGCTTCTTTTCTTGAGTGTAGGCATTCAGAATGCGGTTAACGTTACCGATGGCCTGGACGGGCTTGCGGCGGGGACCATGGCTATATCGGTGCTGGGTTTTACGCCGTTTTTATTGGGTAACCCCATGGGACTTGCCTTTGCGGTTGCGTTGCTCGCTGTTTGTCTTGCCTTTCTTTGGCACAACTCTTACCCCGCCCGGGTCTTCATGGGAGATGGGGGGGCTCACTTCCTAGCAGGAGCTCTCTTGGTGTTGGGGGTCATATCAGGCAGACTGTGGCTTTTGTTGCCGATGGGGTTTCTCTTTGGGGTTGAGATTTTTTCTGTGGCAATTCAGATAGTCGCGATAAGAGGGTTTGGCCGGAAGGTCTTCAAGATGAGCCCTATTCACCACCACTTTGAGTTGATTGGATGGCCCGAGACCAGGATAGTGGCCAGGTTTTGGTTGACCCATATATTGGGTATGGTGCTTTTGCTGGTGATCGCTGCTGCTTTGGGGGAGGCGTTTTGAGTTGAAGGGTCTTAGCAGTCATTGGGCGGGAAAAGCCGTAACCATAATAGGAGGCGGGCTGAGCGGGGTAGCCTTGGCGAGGCTCGCCAAAGAGGCGGGTGCAAGGGTTTTCCTTTCTGATTCCGCCAAGATAAAGGAAGGCTGGCTGTCTGAGGTCAAGGACATGGGTATCGCATTTGAGGAGGGAGGGCACACCGAGAGACTTTTTGATGCCGATGCGTTGGTCTTAAGTTCAGGGATAGCCCCCTCTTCACCGGTGCTTTCCCATGCCAGGGACAGGGGGATCCCTATAATTGGAGAGCTGGACTTTGTGGCCCCATTTTTGAATGCCCCGGTTATCGCGGTAACAGGTAGCAACGGGAAGACCACCACCACCGGCATGTTGGGGCACATATTTGCCTCGTTGGGCGTTAGGGGGATCATCGCGGGCAACATAGGCAATCCGATTGCGAGGGTCCCCTTAGACTTCTCCGATTCCCAGGTTGTGGCTGCAGAGGTGAGCAGTTTTCAGCTCTTCTGGTGCTCCAGGGCTGCTTTTGCAGGAAGCGTGATAACAAACATAGCGCCGGATCACATAGATTGGCACGGGTCATTTGAAAATTACGTGGCATCCAAGAGAAGGGCCATGGAGAGGACCATGCCCTCCGGTTTCTCCGTGATACAGCGTTCGGATGTGGATGTATTGAGGGCATCGGATTTTTCGCATAGGATGCTGACCTTGGCATGGGGCGACGGCCTTGAGGATGGAAGCCTTGAGGATGGAAGCATATATTTGGATGATGAGGCCAAGGAAGCCAAGATGATCCTTGAGGGTGGCGCAATAAGGCTTTTCCGGTTTGAACAAATTAAGCTGCTGGGCAAGCACAATCTTGAGAACGCTGCCATGGCTTTGGCCTCTGTTACGATGTTCCTGCGACGTCCTGTATCTGGAGACGAGGCAGGCATGTCTACCTTTAAATCTCCACCCCATCGTTGTGAACCCGTAGGGGTGGTTAATGGCGTTGTATTTGTGGATGACTCTAAGGGTACGAACGTGGCTGCCACTGTTACTGCTCTAAAGAGTTTAAAGTGCCCTGGCAAAGGAAGGAAGATAATACTCCTCGGCGGCCGCGGCAAGGGGGAAACTTATGATCTGCTTGCCAAGGCGGTTTTGGAAGAGTGTTCTTATGCGGTTTTATATGGAGAGGAGGGCATGGCCATTGGAGATGCTCTCTCTGGGGCAGGTTTCTCCAAATGGACATATGTTGCCGACCTGGAGGACGCGGTAAAAAAAGCCTATGAGGTGGCAAAACCCGATGACATGGTGCTCCTCTCTCCCGCATGCACCAGCTGGGATCAATATTCAAGCTACAAGGAGCGTGGAGATCATTTTAAGCGTTTGGTGGCATCCCTTGTTTAGCTTAAATTGAATGTTTTGCGGGGTGATATAAATTGTCCCGAGCAGGAGGATCGCTTTTGGCTTCACAGGGGCACGACGATTATAGGGATGCCAGACCCGACGTCCTTATGTGGTTGATCCCGCTTCTATTGAACGGTCTTGGTATATTGGTGATAACCTCCACCACTACCCCTAAGATATTTGGGGATAGCGGATCACCTTTCTGGGTTGGTGTGAAGCAGTTTCAATGGATGCTGATTGGCTTAGCGGGGTTCCTGGTAGGTTGGAGGGTGCCCTTTAGAATGTGGGTTCGTGCAAGCGGCGTTCTTTGGGTTGTTTCCATATTTTTGGTGTTCTGTACCCTCCTTCCCGGCATAGGGGCCACCATAGGTGGCGCAAGAAGATGGCTTAGAATCGCCGGCTTGTCTTTTCAACCAGGGGAAGCTTTGTATCTCTTTTTTTCTATTCACCTTACCAAGATGTTGTATAAACACGACAGGGATGAAATAAAGTCCTTCGCTGTTTTGATGTCCCTTATCTTAATATCTGCTGTGCCGCTTTTGCTGCAGCCAGACCTCGGGACCACCATACTCATATTTACGATAGGAATGGGCATTTTTGTGGAGCGCCATGGTTGGAGGTTTCCCCTTATATCTGCTTTGGGGGGGGTAGTGGTCTTGGTGTTGCTTATAGTGGCCGAGCCCTACCGGATGAGGAGGGTGGTTGCATTTTGGGATCCGTGGAAAGATCCGCTGGACACCGGTTTTCAGGCTATTCAGGGGCTGATTGCCTTTAACAACGGTGGGCTTTGGGGGACAGGCCTAGGGCATGGCTTTCAAAAGCTCCAATACCTACCTGCGGCGTACACCGATTTCATATTTGCCGCCCTTGGGGAGGAGATGGGGCTAGTGGGCACCATGGGGGTGCTTGCCCTCTTCTTCATATGGGCCATGAGGGTTAAGCGGCATTACTTCTTGATGGAGGACGACCTCATGGCCTCCATGCTTTGGGCCATGGTGCTGACCATAATTACCCCCTTCTTTGTTAACGTAGGGGGGGTTACAAAGATGATGCCTCTTACCGGCATGCCGTTGCCATTTTTGAGTTACGGCGGCACATCGTTGGTTATGATGTGGTTTAGGCTTGGTATGGTGGTAGGGATATGCAGCGCAGGGGCATCGCAGAAGAGGGGATTGGCTTGAGAATAAGACGAGTCATGATAGTTGCTGGCGGAACCGGAGGACACATATGGCCCGCAATAGCCTTTGGAGCTTGGCTTAAGGAGGAGCATCCTGATGTGGATCTTTCCTTTGTGTCAGGCTCAAGG